>JALOAP010000072.1 GCA_023228745.1 Dehalococcoidia bacterium
GCTTCGGCGATAGGCATTTCAGTGAGGCGCGTCGTCCCCACACGCGTGGGGGTGAACCGGCAGTTGTCCAGCTTCATCAAACAGCGCCTCCGTCGTCCCCACACGCGTGGGGGTGAACCGCAGAGCTCGGGGGCCTGATTGGGTGGAGCCGTGTCGTCCCCACACGCGTGGGGGTGAACCGTCGTTGGCGCTTAAGGTGGGCGCGACTAGCTTGTCGTCCCCACACGCGTGGGGGTGAACCGGGTACAAGGAGCTCATTGAGTCGGGCGTGCTCGTCGTCCCCACACGCGTGGGGGTGAACCGGCGGCCTTCAACTTCTACGCCGAGTTCTACAAGTCGTCCCCACACGCGTGGGGGTGAACCGAAGGGGATCATGATGGGCCTGACGCAGGAGAGGTCGTCCCCACACACGGGTGGGGATGGCCCGCCGCCCACGGCGCGACCGCCGCTGGCCGCGTCGCTCCGGCGGCCGGTAGGATGGGCGGGTGGCCGCACCGGTTCCGGACGTGGTCGCACACGAGGCACGCGTGGAAATTGTCGGCGAGCACCGGTTCCTTGCCCCGCGTTCGATCGTCTGGGAGCGCCTGCTCGACCCCGTGGCGTTACAGGCATCCATTCCCGGCTGCGAACGGTTCGATGTCCTCGGCCCCGGTTCGTTCGATGTCACCATGCGCGTGGGAATCGGAACCTTGAAGGGGAGCTATAGCGGTCACGTCGACGTGGTTGATGAGCGCGAGCCCGATTCGTTTCGCCTCGAAGTGCTCGGCTCCGGCCGCCAGGGGCGGCTCCAGGGCGAAGCCACCGTGGAGCTGTGCGATGGTCCGCGCCAGGGTGAGACGACCGTGCGCTACCGCGGCGATCTCCGGGCACAGGGGGGCCTGGCACGAGCCGGCCTGCTCGTGCTTCGTGGCGCGTCAAAGTTGCTCATCGGGCAGTTTTTCAAGGCGATGGAACGCCAGGTGGCCGCACACTCCTAGGCGCTATCGGCCATGAACACCGCCGACTTCAGGCCCTGCTTCTCGAGCCGTGCTGCGTAGGCGTCGGCTGCATCTTCGAGCCGGTAGCGGTTCGTCACGATCCGGTCCAGAGAGTCCAGGCGCGGCAGCATTTGGGCGGCCCGCTGGTAGAGCGCGAACGGCGCGTTCTGCGTCCCGAGCATTCGAATCTCGTCGTAGTGGACCTGGTTCAGGTCCAGCGTGTGCACCGATCCCGGCGGGAAGCCGGCGAACAGGTTCACGCTCCCGAGGCGGCGGGCCAGTCCCAGCGCTGCCGGCACCGCCTCTGCGAAGCCCACCGCCACTGCCACGGCCGGGAATCCCTCGCCGCGCGTCAGCTCGTCGCCGCTGCGCTTCGCATCGTCAGGGTGCGCCACGGCATCCGCACCGAGCTGGGCGGCGATCGTCCGCCGGGAGGGTTCCGGCTCGACGACGAGAATTGGTCCCGCTCCATAGAGGCGGCCTGCGACCAGGTGCATGAGCCCCATCGGCCCGCCGCCAACGATGGCAAATGGTGCGCCGGGACGGACGTGCAGCGCCTCCAGCGAATTCAGCACGCAGGCGAACGGCTCCAGCAACGCACGGCGTTCTGCTGGCAGGGACGGGTCCATCGGTAAGAGCTGCCCCATCGCCACAAGCGGGGCCGGCACGCGTACATACTCCGCGATGCCGCCGTCGAGGTCGTAGCCGAGCGTACGGCGCGAGGGGCAGCGGTTGCGAAACCCTTCGCGGCAGAAGCTACAATGTCCACAGCAAAGAATGGGGCACAGCGATACCGTCTCGCCGATGGTCGCTGCAGCGCCCTCGCCCAACGCCACCACCGCGCCGGTGACCTCGTGCCCGGGGATGACGCCGGGCATCGCCTTCTTCTCGCCAAGGTAGACACGCACATCGCTGTTGCAGAGCCCTGTGGCGTGGACGCGAAGCACGGCCTCTCCGGCAGCGGGAACGGGGTCTGGCACCGTCACCAGCGCTACTCGAAGCGGCTCGTGGAAGCGTAGTGCACGCATCGGCCAACTCTAGCATCATGGGCGATCGATAGGGCGGGCCGTAGCCCGAGACACTCGCATCGCACAGTTCGTTCCGTTAGAAAGCCATGTGAGGATCGCCTTCTCGTTGATCCTAGGCACGCCGAACTCTTATACGTCCTCTGGGATCCGAGCGGCCTCATCATCGCCGCCGCCGACTGGGACGTTGTCCGCACATCGGAAATCGTGCTCGCCGGCGGCCAGGTCCTCTGGAAGAAGTAGCGCGGGTCCCGCTCAGGGCACCGCACCACACAGAGAGGGCGGCTCCCACACGGGAGCCGCCCTCTCTTGCTGGACTGCTTGTGCGAACGGAGACTACTCGCCGGTGGTTGCGTGGCGGCCCCAGAGCCGCAGCACCCGCCGAAGCTGCTCCATCGCGTCTTCAGGGATGTCGATGCCCTCGAGTACGCACTCGTGCAGGTGCCGGTCGAGGATCAATAGTCCTGCCTGTTCGAGGCCAGAACGTGCCGCCAGGAGTTGGTTCAGCACGTCCTCACACGCCCGCTCGTCCTCCAGCATTTTGCGGAGGCCGCGGATTTGCCCCTCGACGCGGGCCAGTCTGTCTTGCAGCTTCTTATCGTCTTCGCGTGCCATAGTGTGAAGTTGTTGACAAAGGATACCCCCGAGGGGTATCGTGAGACTACGATACTACATGGCCCGCCGCTGTCAACTTGCCGCGGCGTACCCCACAGGAGGAGCCACCTATGGCGGAAGTCCGCGACATCACCGACGCCACATTCGACTCAGACGTGATCAAGGGCGATCTGCCCACGCTGGTCGACTTTTGGGCACCGTGGTGCGGCCCCTGCCGCATGGTCGCCCCTATCGTTGGCGAACTGAGCGAGGAATACGCCGGGAAAGTCAACTTCGTCAAGATGAACACTGACGAAAACCCCCAGGTCCCGTCGAAATACGGGATCCGCAGCATCCCGTCGCTGCTGCTCTTCAAGCCGGGAGACGACACCCCGGTAGCAACGATCGTTGGTTTCCGGCCCAAGAGCGACCTGAAGAAGCGCATTGACGAGGCGCTCGTTTAGTTTCTCAAGACCATTCGGGTTCCAGGCGCTGTCCGGCTTCCGGGGGACAGCGCCTGCCTGATCGAAGTTTCCACCCGGAGGTGACCGATGAATGAAATCGACATCGCGATCATTGGCGGCGGTGGAGCCGGGCTCACCGCAGGCATCTACGCCGCCCGCGCGCGCCGCAAGACCGTCATCTTTGAAAGCAAAGTGACTGGCGGCCAGATCGCCACGACCGACCTGGTCGAAAACTTCCCCGGCTTCCCGAACGGGATCAATGGCTTCGAACTTGCGCAGCTCATGCTGCAGCAGGCCGAGAAGTTCGGCGCTGAGACGGTCTATGAAGCCGTCGTACGCCTCGAACGACTGGATGACGGCACATTCGAAGTTGCCACCGAATCCGACACCTACCGGGCGAAGGCCGTGATCGCCACTGCGGGTGCGGACTACAACAAGCTGGGAATCCCGGGCGAGGATGACTATATCGGCCGCGGTGTGAGCTGGTGTGCCACCTGTGACGCCGCCTTCTTCCCGGACAAGGAAGTCGCTATCGTTGGCGGGGGCGACGCGGCCATGGACGAGGGCCTCTTCCTGACCCGCTACGCCAGCAAGGTCTACGTGATCCACCGGCGGGGCGAGCTCCGCGCGAGCCAGATCCTGCAAGAGCGCGCCTTCGCCAACCCGAAGATGTCGTTCGTGTGGGACACCGTCGTGGAGCGGGTCAACGGGAACGGCCAGGTCGAGAGCCTCGAGCTGCGAAATGTGAAGACCGGCGAAAAGTCCACCCTCCCGGTCGAGGCGATCTTCATCTTCATTGGCCAGACGCCCAACAGTCACCTGCTCAAGGGGCTGGTCGAACTCGACGCTGGCGGCCACGCTATCGTCGACCTGAACATGGCGACGAACGTGCCCGGTCTCTTCGTTGCAGGTGACCTGCGAACGTCCGCCGCACGCCAGCTCATCTCTGCGGCTGGCGACGGTGCCACGGCAGCCATCGCGGCCGAGCATTACATCGAATCGAACTTCCCCACGCCAACCGCGGCCACGACCGAGGTCGTCGGCAGCCGGTAATACAGCAGCAGGCGCGCTCCATCCGGAGCGCGCCTTCGTTTTCTCTCCTGGTTTAGAACGGCTTGAACACCGCGAGCCACGCCATGAGTGGCACGCTGAGCACGAGCGCTGTGCCGAACACTACCGGCACGCGGTCGTTCAGGATGTCCCGTAGCTCCTGTGTCTCTTCGCCGCGCTTCGCCGCCGTGAGTGCGGCCAGGCGGGCACGCCGGAGCCCGAACCCCAGCAGGGGCAGGCAGACGAAGTAGAAGAAGATAAACGACAACGTGAGCGCGGCCAGCCAGCCCTCTTTCACGAAGTTCCGCTCCTGTGCCACAGCCCAGAAGAAGCCCGTGATACCCGAGGCCATGGCGCCCGGCAACAGGATGCGCATCTCGTTGTTCGCAGCCTCCACGAGGCAGTACATCTGGTACTTCACATCCTTCGAAGCCCAGGCCTTCAGGATCAGCGGATACGTCGCACCGAGCCCGGCGCCGAGCCAGATGAGGGCGAGGACATGCACAATTCGCCAGGCGTCCATTAGCGGCCGCTCACCAGGTCAAGAGTTAGGAGAAGGGGGGACATCGTGTCCTAGTATCGGCCAGGATCCGCTAATGGTCTCCCGCTTACGGCTTCGCTGGGACCAGGCTGTCCTTCATCGCCGGGCCACCCGGCTGGCAGGTACGGCAGAAGCTCGTGATCCGCTGATTTGCCGTGATCTCTGAGATGGCCGTGCCGCATCGTGGGCACGGTTTGCCGCCAAGGCGGTGGACCCGCATGAAGTCCCGCCGTTCCTCGTAGTCGAGCTTGCCGTCTTTCACCATCCGCCCCCGTACCAGCGGTGTCGCCCACGCCATCACGTCCAAAGCGGCCCGGTGGAGCCGGCGCAGGTCTTCCTCCGAGAGCTGCGTCTTCGGTGTGTACGGGTTGATCTGTGCTTCCCACAGGATCTCGTCGCTGTAGGCGTTGCCGATGCCCTGCACGAATTCCGCCTTTGTGAGGATGCCCTTGATGGCGCCGCGGTACCGCTTCATCCCTGCCACCCACGCATCTTCTGTTAGCGCCGGGTCGAGCAGGTCCGGGCCGTTCGTTGCCCAGTTCGGGATGGCGTCCAACTCTTTCGCACCAACCAGGTACACCTTGCCCATCAGCCGGTCATCCACATACCGGAACTGCTGGCCTCCCTCGACGTCGGCCACCAGGCACGTCTTCGCGGCCATCTTCGCCGCCGGGTCCAGGTACTGGAACCGGCCCGTGAGCATCGGGTTGATGGCAAGCACGCGCTCTGAGGCGAGGGGAAAAAGGAGGAACTTCCCGTGGCGCAGCACCTCCCCGAATCGGTCACCGGGGAGCGTCTCACGGAGCTCCTTGGCGGGAGTCCGGAACACCGGCGGAATGCGCGTTTGTACCTCGCCGATGGTGCGGCCCGGCAACTGTTCATTGAAGAACGCGCGGATGGATTCGAGTTCAGGGATCTCTGGCACGCGCCAAGCCTACTGCATCTCGGAGCCGCCCTCGTGCCGGGAGGACGGAAGGGCTGGAGAAAAATCTTTGCGTGATGTGGATCACATATCTCCTGCGGCTTCGTCCGTTCTATTACGATGAAGCGCGCATGGACGGACGCATCCAATACGCCGTCGCAAGCGACGGGGTCAACGTCGCCTTCAATGTCGCGGGCAAGGGTGAGCCGCTGGTGCACCTGACGCCGGTGGGCGGAGCCGCGCTTAAGCGAGACCAGTTCCCGTCCGTCCTCCAGTACACCTACGAAAAGCTTTCCGAACGCCGCCAGCTCATCCGCTACGACATCCGTGGCACCGGCCTCTCGGACCGCGAGATCCCGCCCCTTTCGCTCGATGCGCTGATGAACGACATGCTCGCCGTGCTCGACCGCTCGGGAGTGGCACAGGCCGATTTCTTCGCCGTCTCTTCCGCCGGGCCAGCCGCGATTGCATTCGCCGCGAACCACCCCGAGCGCGTGCGCCGGCTCGTGCTCTGGTGCACGTCCGCCTACGGCAGCGATATCCAGTCCTCTGCCCGCCTCGCCATCGACTCGCTCGCCGGGCAGGACTGGCGGATCTACACAGAGACAATCGCGAGTGCCATGTTCGGCTGGGACAACGCCGAAGATGCGCGGCGCATGGCCGCGCTCATCCGTGAGACGACGTCGCCGGAAGGCCGCGCAGACTTCTACGGCTTTGTCCGCGAGACCGACGTGAGCCACCTGCTTCCAAAGGTGCAGGCGCCGACGCTCGTCATCCATTTCCGCAGCTATCCGCTGGTGCCGGCATCGGCCGCTACCCGCCTCGCCGCGCAGCTCCCCGAAGCGGACATGATGTTGTTCGAAGGAAACGCGCTCTTCCCGCAGCGGGACGAACTGCAACTCGTGATCGAAACTGTCGATGCCTTCCTGGGCGGCCCCGGCCGGTTCGACCCCCCTCCTCGCCGCTGGGGTCCGGGGGAGTCCGTCGCCGGGCTGCGCACCATCCTCTTCACCGACGTGGAGGGATCGACCGCACTCACGCAGCGCCTTGGCGACGAGCAGGCGCGAAGCATCATGCGGCAGCACGAACGCATCACCCGGCAGGCACTGGCCGAGCATGGCGGCGCCGAAGTGAAAGCACTTGGCGATGGCTTCATGGCCTCCTTCGAGTCCGCATCCAGGGCGCTGGAATGTGCCGTCGCGATCCAGCAAGCGTTCGAGGCGTTCAACAGCCTTGGCAACGCGCCCATCCGCGTTCGCATCGGGGTGAACGCGGGCGAACCCATCGCCGAAGGAGCCGACCTGTTCGGTACTGCCGTGAACCTGACCGCGCGCATTGCCGCACAGGCAGACGGCGGACAGGTCCTCGTCTCCGACGTCGTGCGCCAACTCGTGGCTGGCAAGGGGTTCCTCTTCTCCGACCAGGGAGACGTGCTGGTACGCGGCTTCGAAGACCCGGTGCGTCTGTTCGAGCTCCGCTGGGGCAACAAAGCGCCCACGGTCACCCGCGCCGCCACAGACCCACTCGACGCGTGGCGCCGGAACTACTTCGAAGATTAGCCGGCGGTTAGAAGAGCCAGGGGCCGCGACGCCGGGCTGGCTGCGGCTCAATGACACGCGCCAGGAGTGCAGTCACGCCGAAGTAGCCTGCCGTCACGAGTGCTGCGATAAGCCAGGTGAGGAGACCGTCCATGGCGCGGCACTATACGTGACAAGTTAGGGCTGTTCAGTACTAATTCGTGTGGAAGGTGTTGCGGAATCGCATTATTCGACCTGCCCCTGGTGAAGCTCCGGGGCTTTTCCCTTCCCCGTGCCCCTGTACGCTACGGGCATGGCCGAACCCACGTGCCACTACTGCAACCGCCCCGCCGAACAGGAGTGCCACACCTGCGGCCGGCTCTACTGCCGCATGCACGGCGAGGATGTGTGCCTGCGCTGCATGGCGCCGGAATCCGCCGCTCCTTCCGCTGCTATCTACCGCGGATCGGTCCTCGCGCTCCTTGCCGGAACCGCCATCGCCATCTTCTTATTGGTCCGCCCACCGGAGAGCGAGAGTGCGCCGGATAATGTCCGCACGCTCCCATCGCCGACGACCTCGATCAGCGCCACCGCGACGCCAACCAGCCCCGGTGCGGCTCCCGTCGAGACTGTGACCGCGGAACCGACGCCCGAAACAACGCCAACGGCATCGCCAACGCCGGAGGGCGAGCAGACCTACACCGTGCAGTCGGGAGATACACTGGAGGAGATCGCCGAGCAGTTTGGCACCGACGTCGCGACGCTCCAGTCGCTTAACCCCGGCGTCACGGCCGAAAACCTCCAGGCCGGCGAAACCCTGGTTGTGCCCGCAAGATGAACTGGCAAGACGATCCCCGGATTCAGCAGCAGCTCCGTGAACGTGCCGTTCGCAATGGCATCCTGCGCACGGCGCTCATCTGGACGCCCCTCTTCGTGCTGGCGGCCGGGGCGCTGCTCTTCTTCCTCTTCGATGTCCTCACCGGCGGTGAGCGTGGGACGTGGTTCCTGCTCGTGGTGCTCGGGCTGTTCACCACCCTGTTCGGCTTCCAGGCCGTCCATGCGCTGCTCGATTTGCGCGGCGAACCTCGTACCACGGAAGACCTGGTCGTCCGGCGATGGTCCCGCACCGACTCGTTCGTCATGCGCAGCCACTACGTTCGTCTCGCGGGGAAGCAGATCCTTCGCGGCGATGTGGACCTTCTCGATGGCGTGCGCGAAGGCGACCGTGTGCTCGTTCGCTACTACCCCCATTCGGCTGTAATCCTCTCGTGCGAACGCCTTCCGGCGGAGCCTCTTGACGCGGCCGAGGCGCCTTCGGCCGAGCGGGAACAACGGTAGCCCTCTGCCCTCTAGCCCGCGCTGCGGTACCCTTACGCCATGAACAGCACGCTGCGCTCGCGCACCCGCGTCGTGGTCACCGGCCTTGGCGCCATCACCCCCCTCGGGCAGAGTGTCGACGAGTTCTGGAAGAACCTTGTCGACGGCAAGTCCGGTATCACGCGCCTCACGCTTATCGACCCCGAAGGATTCCCCTGCCAACTCTGCGGCGAAGTGAAGGACTGGGATCCGACGAAGTTCATCGAGCGCAAGGCCGCCCGCCGGATGGCGCGCTTCGCGCAGTTCATGGTGGCCGGCGCACAGCAGGCGATAACGGACGCGGGGCTCGACCTCGAACAGGCGAACCGTGATCGCATCGGCGTGCTCGTGGGGAACGGCGGCGGCGGCTATCCGGACATCGAAGAGGGCGCGGCCACATTGTTCGAACGCGGCGGCATGAAGGTCGACCCTCTCTACATGGCCAAGACCCTCGGGAATATGGCCGCCGCGCAGGTCGCCCTCCAGTACAACCTCCGCGGCTACAACGGCACCATCGTCACCGCATGTGCGGCCGGCACACAGGCGGTCGGCGAGGCCGCGATGATCATCCGCTCCGGCCGCGCCGACGTGATGATCACGGGCGGTTGCGAAGCCGCGGTTACGCGGCTCGGCCTTGCCGGGTTTTGCGTCATGCGGGCCCTGAGCACCCGGAACGACGAACCGGAGAAGGCCAGTCGCCCCTTCGACGCCGACCGCGAAGGCTTCGTGCCGTGCGAGGGTTCCGGTGCCCTTGTGCTCGAAAGCGAGGCGCACGCGAAGGCCCGTGGCGCCCGTATTTATGCGGAACTCGCTGGCTTTGGGTGCACCAACGACGCCCACCATGTGGTCGCTCCGCCCGAGGATGGTGCAGGCGCCGCCCGCGCCATCCGTGAGGCCCTGGCCGATGCCGGGCTTGCGCCGGATGCTGTCGACTACATCAATGCACACGCGACGGGCACGCCGCTGGGCGATGCCGCCGAGACGGCTGCCATCAAGAAAGTGCTCGGCGAACACGCCTACAACGTCGCCATTAGCGCGACCAAGAGCATGATCGGTCACGGTCTCGGCGCGAGCGGCGGCATGGAAACGGTCGCGGCGGTGAAGACGATCGAAACAGGTCTCGTCCACCCCACCGTCAACCTCGATACGCCGGACCCTGCCTGTGACCTTGACTACGTCCCCGGCCAGGCGCGGAAGCTCGACGTGCAGGTCGCCCTGAAGAACAGCTTTGGCTTCGGTGGCCAAAACAGCTGCCTCGTGCTGACGAAGTACGTGGAGTAGGTGTCGTTCTGATCCGGCTAATCGTCCAGCGCCGCGAAGAGCGCAGGGACGTCGATCTCGAGGTCACCAAGGGCTTTCGATCGGAGGGCACCGACCGCCACTGGCTGGCCGTCGCGTTCCGTTTCGAAGACCTCGACGACGCGACGCCCAGGATCGATGAGCCAGCAAACATCCACGCCGTACCGGCGCATGTACCGGCACTTGCTCCGAAGCTGCTCAAGCGGTTCGTCCGGTGACTTCACTTCAACAGCCAGCGTAGGTGGTAGCGAATCCTTGCCGTCCCTGCGTGGCCGGCCGCTGCTCCAGTAGCTGTAATCCGGGAGCCGGTACTCTGGCCCCCGCTCAGTATCAAACCGGACTCGTATCTCCGGACCGGCTTTTCCGCCTGCCAGGTGCATCCAGCGTGCGAAGCACGCCGCAATCTCCTGCACCAGGATTCCATGCTCCTCGTTTGGCATCGACTTCTCGATAACCTCCCCGCACACGTACTCGCGGTACGGTTTCGCCTCGGGGAGGGCGAGATAGTCGTGGACCGTCATCCGCACGCCGGTAGTCATAGTTGGTATCTTACCCGAAGAGCTGCTGCCCGCCCTACAGCAGGCGCGCCGGCAGCGCACCCTCGAGTTCGAGCAGTTGCTGCTTCATCGCGAGCCCGCCTCCGAAGCCGTGGAGTGACCCATCGCTTGCCACCACGCGGTGGCAGGGCAGCCACAGCGGTATCGGGTTCGCACCCATGATCGCGCCAATTGCCCGGGAGGCACCCACGGACTCGCCGAT
>JALOAP010000073.1 GCA_023228745.1 Dehalococcoidia bacterium
CGTTCGACCGGGGTCTCGGTGGACTGGCGGTCGATCTCGGCGCGCTCCAGCGCCCGGATGCGGCCCTCCACCGCGCCCGGGACCGACCCAAGGTTGCCCCCGAGGTACTGTCCGTCCGCGGCCTCCGCAAGGGCGCGCAGGAAGGGCTCGTCGAGCCGCGAAATGATCGGCTCACCGTTTTCGTCGAGCTTATCGACAAACCCCTGCTCCCGTGGGTCGTAGACGGGTACGGGTGCGCCCTCCGGCGTGCCCACACCCACCACGAGCAGGCCGATGCCTGCCTGGCGGAGCCGTTCGGCGGCGCCGCCCGGGTCATCGCCGAGGTCATCCCCGTCCGTGAGGACCACCACGAGACGCCCTGTGGTCTTATCGAGATCGAAAGCGTCGAGCGCAACCTGCAGCCCCTGCGCGGCGCTCGATCCACCCTCCACGATGACCGTACCCGTCTCCAGCGACCGGACGACCTGCTCGGCGGCGCGGAAGTCCGTGGTCAGCGGGAACCGTAGCCGCGCATCGCCTGCGAAGACCACGAGGCCAACGCGATCACCGCCGAGGCGCGCGAGCGTCGCCGCCACGGCGTCCTTTGTCGCGGCAAGCCGTGACGGTGCGACATCCGTCGCGCCCATGCTCCGCGAGACGTCCATCACGACCACGAGTTCGGCACCCTCGCGCGGGACGGATGACTCGGTAGTGCCCCAGCGGGGTTGCGCAGCCGCGACGATGGCCAGCGCCGCGGCGAGGCTCACAAGGACGGCGCCTGCATAGGCACGGCCGTAGCCGGCGGGAGCGGTACGGCTGAGCGAGCGCGCCCGCACCTGCCCGCGCCGGAGACCTGCCAACCAGAGCGCGAGGCCGGCCGGGACGAGCACAAGGAACACCAGGACCCAGGCGTGGGCGAAGCTCATGCCGGCCCCCTCCGCAGCCACGTAGCGCGCAATACGAGGTCCACCGCCATCAGTGCAGCAGCGGCGCCAAGGAACCACGGGGCATACTCCGTATACCGCTCGAAACGCTCGCGACCGACCGCGCTGGTCTCGAGGCGGCCGATCTCCGCGTAGACATCAGCGAGCGCGGCCTGGTTCTGTGCCGGGAAGTAGCGGCCACCAGTCATTTCGGCGATGGCTTGCAGCCGCGGCTCATCGACCTCGAAGGTGGACTCCTCGCTTTCGCTACTCAGGATGCCGATGGTGTAGACCCGGATTCTCAGCGATTTCGCCAGGTTCGCCGCCTCTTCGGGGGAGATCGATGGCACGTTATGTTGGCCATCGGTCAGGAGGATCACGATCCGGCTGGCCGCAGTCGAATCGCGCAGCATGTTCAGCGCCGAAGCCAGCCCCACGCCAATCCCTGTGCCATCCGGCATGATGCCGGAATCGACGTCCGCGATGATGCGGTCGAGTGCGGCGTAGTCGAGCGTGGGGGGCGACAGGGGGAGGGCGTCGCGCTGGAACACCACCACGCCGATCCGGTCGTTCTCCCGTGCACGAATAAATTCGCGAATGACTTCCTTCGAAGCCACGAGGCGGTTCTTCCCGGACCCGAACTCACCCGTCTTCATCGAACTGGAAACGTCGAACGACAGCGCGATGTCGATGCCCTGGCCGGGCACCACCGTCTCGGCTTCGCCCACCCGTGGGCGGGCGATGGCGACGACAAGCAGAATGACTGCGGCCACGCGCAGCAGTGGAAGCGCACGTGCGGCGCGCTGGCGAAGTGTCCGGGGCAGGGCGCGCACCGCGGTGGTCGATGCGACCAGGTAGCCGTGCCGCGGGTGGCGCACCAGCAGGAGCAGCAGGGGCACGGCTAGCAGCGCGAGCAGGAAGGCGAGGGGCTCGGCAAACTCCATCACTCGTACCCCACAATCTCGCGCGCCATGTCCAGGTCAGCTTCGCGGCGTTCCATTGCTGGGCGGTACCCGGCAAATACGACAGAATCGCACTCTTCGAGCAACCCACCGACGAGCCGCGCCTGCCAACGGTCGACGCCGTGAGCCTCCATGCGCTGCTGCAGCTCGAGGGTGGTGAGGGCGTAGGCAGGAAACTCGTGCTCCTGCGTGAGGAAGTTCCGAACGATCGCGGCCAGTTCGCGGTAGGCGGCGACGGGATCATGGCCGATGAGCGCCTCCGCGTTCGCCAGCAACGGTGGCCCAAGCGGCTCGGTGACCGGCCGGGCGGGTTTGGTCCGCCAGCGCTGCCAGAGCCGTCCGCCTGCCCAGCGCACCAGCAACAACAACACAAGGACCGCCGCGCCGGCGCCCACAAACACCGCCGGCCGCAGGAACGGGGACTCCGCGCCGCCAATCGCCACCGGCGGGTCAAGCGGGGAAAGCTCAAGCGGGGCATCCGGCGCGAGACTCGGCTCGACCTCCCATTCGAGCGCAGGTAGCTGGCGCGGCTGAACCTCCGAGCCAACGATGACGTTCACCGCCGGGACGAACGACTGCTGTCCCGGGAGGAAGCCCGCCACGACCACGCGAAGCAGGTGCCGTGCGCTGCCGTTTTCTTCGACCACCCGCGCCCCGGCGACCCGGACCACCGCCACGCCATTCCACGATGGTGCGGCCGGGTCGACTTCGACCGTCGCGCCGGTGGGTGCTGTCACCTCCAGCTCCACCTCCACCTGCTCACCGATGCGCACCTGGCTTTGTTCGAGGCGCGCGCCATCGCCCACCGGCGCCTGCGCACCGGCGAGGGAAGGCGACAGCGCAAGGAGGAGCACTCCGAGCAGGCCCAGGCATGCCAGCGGTTTCATGCTGCGAACCTCGCCGTGCGCCGCTTGAAGAACTGCATGAGCGCGGGAAGGTAATCCTCTCCCACCATGACCTCGATCTCATCGATCCGCAGTTCGCCGAAGAGCTGGCGGCGGTCATCGTCGAGCTCCCGCACGTGCTCCGCGTAGGCCCGGCGGACGCGCGGCGAACTGGTGTCGATCTCCCGCAGTTCGCCCGTCTCGGCATCTCGCACGGTCACAAGTCCCGCGTCCGGCAGCCTTTCGTCGACCGGTTCTCGCACGCGGATGGCAATGATGTCGTGTCGCCGGGCCGCGGCGCTCAACTGGCGCGCATAGCCGGCGGTCACGAAATCGGAGATAAGGAACACCGTGACGCGGCGCTTCTGGACACCGGTCAGGTATTCCATAGCGGCGCCGATGTCGGTACCGCTCGTTTCCGGGCGCGCCCAAAGCACCTCACGCACGACACGCAAGACGTGACGCGGCCCCGTGGCTGGCCGCACGTATCGCTCGGGGCGACTGGCGAAAAGCAGGACACCGACGCGGTCCTTGTTGCGAATCGCGGCGAGCGCCAGCACCGCGGCGATCTCCGCGGCCAGCTCGCCCTTCGTCTGCGAGAGCGCCCCGGCGCCCTGTGATCCGCTCACGTCGACCGCAAAGATGACGGTGAGGTCGCGGTCCTCGCGGTAGCGCCGGATGAGTGCCTCGTTGGTGCGCGCATAGGCGTTCCAGTCGATGCTGCGCACGTCATCGCCGGGGACATATGGGCGCAGCTCGTCGAACTCAAGCCCGCGCCCGCGGAAGACCGCGCGGTATTCGCCAAGGAAAAGGTCGTTCACCAGCCGCCGGGCGCGGATTTCGATGGCGCGCACGCGCGCGAGCAGGTCGGGCGGAAGACCGGCCGGTTCGTTGGCCGGGACATCGTCTCGTTTGCGCCTTCGCTGCCGCCAGAGCCTCACTGCCTCACCTCAGCAGCCGATACGGCCCTTCAGGGTACGTCGATCCCCTCAAGGACGCGGTCAATCAGGTCGTCGGTCGTGAGCTCCTCCGCTTCCGCTTCGTAGGTCACCACGATGCGGTGGCGAAGGACGTCGTGTGCGAGTGCTTTTACGTCGTCGGGGGTCGTGTAGCCTCGCCCCTGGAGGAAAGCGTGCGCCCGTGCCGCCTGTGCCAGGGAGATGCTCGCGCGGGGCGATGCACCGAACGCGATGAGTGTCTGCAAGTCAGGCATCCGGTAGGCTGCAGGGCGCCGCGTCGCATACACGATCTGCACGATGTAGTCCTTTAGCGCCTCATCGAGCTCTACATCGTGGACGGCGCTCATCGCCGTCTGCAGATCAGCGCGGGTTGCGACCGCGTGGCCGGTGGGGACGCCGCCGTTCAGGCCGAGTTCGAGGATCTGGCGCTCCTCCTGCCGCGAGGGGTAGTCGACGCGCACCTTCAGCAGGAAGCGGTCGAGCTGCGCCTCGGGCAGCGGGTAGGTGCCTTCCTGCTCGATCGGGTTTTGTGTTGCCATCACGAGGAAAGGCTCATCCAGCGGGAACGTCTGACCGCCGATGCTCACCTGGCGTTCCTGCATCGCTTCCAACAGGGCCGATTGCACCTTCGCGGGCGCGCGATTCACCTCGTCAGCCAGCACAATATTCGCGAAGAGCGGCCCCCGCCGCACGGAGAATGACGCATCGACCGGGTTGAAGATCTCGGTGCCAATGAGGTCGGCCGGGAGCAGGTCGGGCGTGAACTGGATGCGGACCGATTCGAGGTCGAGCGCCTTCGCCAGCGTCGAGACCGTCAGGGTCTTGGCCAACCCCGGGACGCCCTCCACGAGCACATGGCCATGGCACAGGAGCCCGATGAGCAGCCGGTCGATGAGTACATCCTGGCCGACGATGACACGGTGGACTTCGGCGCGGACACGGGCGAGGATTTCGGCGGCCTCGGCCGCCGGGGACGATAGGCCAATGCCGGAGGTCATAGCAGCTCCGCGAGGGGATGACGCACACCGCCCCCATGCGCACGTTCATTGTATGGTGCCTACGCAGCTTTGGGATTAACGGGACTTTTTTCGGCTTCCGGCTCTATCGCAACCAGCTCAGTCCCGCGGTGGGGCACTGCTTGCGGGATCGTAACTCGCCCGCGCGAAGCCGATAGCTACCACTGAGCGCGCGCCCGCAGCCCTAAGTTCCTCTGCACAGGCCTCGGCGGTGGCGCCCGTCGTGACGACATCATCCACCACGGCCACGGTGAGCCCATCGAGGGGTGGCCCCTCGTAGGCGAACGCCCCGGAGACGTTCGCACGCCGCTCGCGGACGGCCTGGCCCACCTGCGTCCGGGTCTTGCGCACGCGGCGCAGCGTGCCGGGGGCGGCGGGCCAGCCGAGTTCGCGCAGGAGCATCTCCGCCTGGTTGAAACCGCGGTCCCGCAGCCGTGACGGGTGGAGCGGCACCGCAAAGGCGACATCGAACGGCCGCACTGCCGGCAACTTGACCATGTGGGCCGCCATGACCGGCGCCAGCTCGCGGACCCGGCGGTACTTGAGGCCATGCACGAGGCGGCGCGCGGCGCCTTCCATTTCGAACGCTGCCGATACGCCATCCAGCGCCTGCCAGCCGAGGCAACGAGGGCAGTTCAGCGCCGCACCCCAACGGGCTGAGCAGTTCGGGCAGCGCCCGGCGCCGGTTGCCGGCTGCATCCGCGCCTCGCACGGCACGCAGAGCAGCGGCCCGAAGCGGCCGCAAGCGACACACCGCCGCGGGTACAGCACATCGACGGCGCGCGTCACGAAGGTGCGCCAGGCGGAGCGCGGTTCGTTCATCGCGGTATTCCAGCCGCACACAGGCGGCAGTGCAAGCACTCGCCCCGGCGTCGGCTACAATCGAAGGGTGCAGCTCACTGTTCTGCTCTTCGCATCCATCGCCGAGGCCGCTGGCGCCCGGCGCATAGAACTGCCGGTCGAACCGGGCGACACGGTCGCGGTGGTGCGTGACCGGCTGATCGAGCGGTACCCGCAACTCTCGCGCTTTCTCCCCACGCTGCTCTATGCGCTCGACGAGGAGTACGTCCGCGAGGACCAACCGGTGCAGCCCGGTGCAACGCTCGCCCTCATCCCGCCGGTTTCAGGAGGCTGATGTGCTGATCCGCGTGACAGACGAGGTGCTCCGCACGGAGGAAGCCGTCGCCGCTGTGGCCGCACCAGAAGCCGGGGCCATCAACGTGTTCCTCGGCGTGGTGCGCAACAACAACCACGGACGAGGTGTGAGCTACCTCGTGTATGACGCCTATCCCGAGATGGCCGAGAAAGTGATGCGCCAGATTGCAGAAGAAGCGCGCGAGAAGTTCGGCCTCATCAACGTCGCCGTCCTCCACCGCACCGGGCGGCTCGAGATCGGGGAAGCGAGCCTGCTCATCACGGTCAGCGGTGGGCATCGCGCCGAGTCGTTCGAAGGCGGCCGCTGGCTGCTGGACGAGATCAAGAAGCGCGTCCCCGTCTGGAAGAAGGAAGTATGGGACGACGGAGAAGAATGGATCGAAGGCCCCGAATCGCTCGGGATGCAGCAGGCGCCAGCGAGCATGCGGTAAGGGGCGGCCGAACTCGATGACCAGCCATCCACACTCCTTTAGCCGGTACTGCATGCACTGCGGCCAGCGGCTCACCACGGCGATCCCCGAGAACGACACGAAGCGCCGCCTCGTCTGCTTCGACTGCGGCTTTGTGCATTACATCAATCCGCGTCCGGTTGCGGGCCTCATCCCTGTTCGGGAAGACGGCCAGCTGCTGCTCGTGCGGCGCGCGATTGAGCCCCGGGCCGGGACGTGGGTCTTCCCGGGGGGATACATGGACCTTGGCGAGACCGCCGAGGAGGCTGCTGCGCGGGAAACACTGGAAGAAGCGAACCTCGAAGTGAGCGGACTTTCTCTGCTTGGCGTTTACACGCGCCCCGGGCCGGGCGTGGTCGTCATCGTGTACGAAGCGCTCGCACTCTCCGAAGGGTCACCCGGGGAAGAGTGCAGCGAGGTGCGCTGGTTCCACCCCGGGGGCATCCCCTGGGACGAGCTTGCATTCGACTCAACGATCGCGGCGCTGCACGACTGGGCGAAGCGCCACGGCCTCGATGCACCGTACCGCGTACCCACTGTGGAAGAACGCGACTTCTAGGGAGACACGGGCGGCAGGCTGCCGCCCCCCTCTGCCCTTGGCTAGCTGGCGGCCTGGACGTCGAAGCGATAGCCCGAGCCACGGACGGTGCGCACATCGTCGGCCGCCGAGGTGAGGTCCAGCTTCCGCCGGATGTTCGAGATGTGCCGGCGAAGGATCTGCAGGTGGCGTGCATCGGCGCTCACGCCCCAGCTCCGCTCAATGATCTCGCTCGCGGTGACCGTCTTGTTGGGGCGCGACAGCAAGATCGCCATGATCTCCGCCTCCCGCTCGGTCAATGGCACCTCAACGTCGCCCAGCCGAAACCGGCCGCGCAACGGGTCGAGTTCATATCGCCCGACGACGACCAGCTCGGCACCAGAGGTGCCTTCCCGGGCGAGTTCGCGGATACGGCGTTGTACCTCGCCGGAATCCAGCGCCCCGCGGGCGATACCGTCGATCTCAGGCCGGAACGAGCCAGGGATGGCGAATCCCGGTGCGCTGCCGTCGAGCACGTAGAGAACGGGCACGAGGCGCCAGCGGCGCTCTTCCTGGATAGTGGTGGCGAAGTGGTGCTGCTCGTCGACGTCCATATCGCTGAGGACGAGCAGGTCGTGAGCATACTTCGAAGCCGCTTGGAGCACGGCTTCGGGGCGGCCACTCACCTCTAATGTGAGATCCTCCCCAAGAATGTGGCGCCCGTGGAGCGCGGACGACGTGCCAGGCGCAACTGCGAGTACCGATGGCAAGCGAAGACTCCCCTTCCGGAATGGTGCGGGCGCAGGTGGCGAGCCTGGCACCCGCTCCGGGCCAGTACCACACCATGATCCTAGGGGAGAGGGCGCAACACTCGGCATCGGGGCTTCCCCTCGGAGGGCTGCCGCCAGTGCCCGCATCGCCGGGGTGGCAGATTCGTAGGTGACATGCGCGGCTCCGTCCGGCCGCGTCAGATCCCGCGTTCGAGAATCTTCCGGGCTACTTCGCGAGGGTCGGCCCTGTACTCACCGCGGGCGATCTGCGCACGCAGCGCGGCCACCCGCTCCGCGCGCACGTCCTGTGCCTGGTCCACCGCACCCCGGGCACGAGAAAGCTCGCGAGCATCGTCGCTGATGCCGCTCTTGTCGGCCGGGTCGGCCGTGGCCGAGGTAGAGCGCGCGCGGGCACTGGAAAGGTCGTAGATGACCGCCCGCGAGCCGGACGTTTTGCGAATATTCGACATGATCAACCTCGAATCGATGATAAGGCCGCGGGGCCGGCCGTGTCAGCGTCGTTGTTCAAATCAGTTGCCCGGTGACCACCAGGCGGTGCTTCAGGTCGGGCGTGCAAGTAATGAGGGTGAGTAGCGACCGGTGGTCCGACCGCAAGACGCGCGTTTCGTCCGCCTCCACGACTTGCACGCTCACGACTTCGTAGCGATGTACATGCTCACCGGCATGAACCTCCACCACGTCGCCCTCGGCAACGCCGTCCAGGTTCGCGAAGACCGGGATGTTGCGGCTATCGGCCACGGACACATGCCCGGTAAGCACGACGTTCCCTGGCTGCCCGGGGAGCGCGGAGTTGAGGTGATGCCCGGCGGACCGCCAGGCCGTTTCCCATACCGGCCTGCCGTCTTCCAGCACCACGCCCACCTCCGTGACCGCCGAGTCGATCCCGGCGGACGGGATCACCACGCGGGTCGGGAGGCGTCCTTCGGCCACGCGGCCGATGGGCGGCTCCACGACCACGGGCGGCGGGGGTTCCGCTGCGAGCGTGATCGTTTCCTCTGCGGTGGGCTCCGCATCGCGTGGGAGCAGCTCCGTGGCGGTCACCCCGTACCAGGTGACTACGCCCGCGGCCGCGACCATCCCTACGCTGAGCGCGTTCGGCCAGGTCACGAGCCTGCCCCACCATCCCTCCATGACCACCTCCCTGGTAGCCCTCGACACAGGCGTACCATCCGGGGCCCCCACCTAGCCCTCGTAGGTACATTCGACAACAGTTGTCCACTTCTGAAATGAAAAACAGTCCGCGAGGCGGACTGTTAGGGAACAGATAGTGGGCCGGGGCAGTGGTCACCGGCGGGGTTCTTGCTGCACGCAGCTAGAACTCAACTTCGGTCAGGGGAGCGGCGGGCCCCCCATCGTAATAGGCCGTTGCAAGACGCCTCCGGTCGTTCAACTGCCGGATTCTCACGGTCGTGTCATCCATCATCCGTTCGATTTCGGCGCCGATGCCGCTGGCGACGGTCAGCAGTTCGCGCAGGACGACCTC
Source organism: Dehalococcoidia bacterium (assembly GCA_023228745.1). Classification (GTDB taxonomy): domain Bacteria; phylum Chloroflexota; class Dehalococcoidia; order Tepidiformales; family Tepidiformaceae; genus JALOAP01. The sequence continues at coordinate 9,119 of JALOAP010000073.1, forward strand.
TTCCTCTTCGGACGGCCGATCGAGCCGCGAGACGCGGCCGCAAGCCTCGGTATAGGCCTGTTCGTTCGCGAGATAGCCGTCGACGTCGCCCACCTTCAACCGCCCGAGTTGAGCGACTGCGAGGTCCAGCGCCTGTTGGACAGCCGTATCCAGCATCACGCCACCGCCCCCTGGGCGATGCGGCGGGGCTCCTGCCGCATCGCGATGGTCGCCTGCTTCCAGGCGGTCGCAATGTTGTCGATGTGCTTTTCCGCCTCGGTGAGCTGTGCCAGGTCGCCAAGCGTGGCCGATACCAGGCAGCGAATGCTGCGGGCGTAAATTTCGGACATCTGGTCCGCCAGTTCGCCACCCTTCTCGTGGTCGAGGGTCGCCATCAGCTCACCGATGATGAGGTGCGCCCGCTGCGTCTCGTCGAGGAAGCGCTCGCGGTTGCCGTCGCTGAAGTAGATGCGGGCCTTCTTCATCGCCTTTAGCGCGCCGTCATACAGCATGGTCGTCAGCGTAATTGGGTCAGCCGTGCCGATGCCGGCATTCCGGTATGCGTCGTAGGCGTTGGTGCTCATTCGGTGCGCTTCTCCTCCGGGCTCTGTGCCCTCTCTCCTACCATCGGTGGCGAACTGGGGAACTTGAGTCGCCCGCGCTTACTTCTTGCCTTGTTGCGCGGACATGCTTGCGGTCGCCTGTTGCAGCGCCTGCAACACGCCCTGCGCGCGCATCTGCGCCTGTTCCATGGCGATGAACTTCCGCCGCAAGATATCCATCTCCGCGTCGATCGAGGCCTGGATTTTCGCCTTGCGCTTGACCAGGTCGTCGATGCGCTTGTCGTAGGAGTCCTGGCGCTTTACGAACGTGCCGTTCTGGCCGGCCAGGTTCTCGAGGAACGATCGCACCTTCTGGACGACACTCTCGCTGCTGGGGCTCACGGTGATGGTGTGCGTCCCCTGCTGGAGTGCCCCCACCTGGATAGTCATCCCCGGGATGAGCGAGTCGGTCGTGCCGCCAGCGGTCACCGTGGCAGTCGTTGTTACCGGAGCGCTGCCGTCCAGGGGGGTGAAGACCGCGGTGAGGTTGCCGGCGCCGTCGTCGGTGATCTCGTAGGTGCCGGGCTTCGTCCCAAGGTAGGAGCCGGTCATCCCCGTGATTGAACCGGTGCCGCCCGGGTCGAGCGTCGGCGTGATCACCAGTTCGCTCACCAGGGACTGCACAGAGCCGGGATCGCGCTCCAACGCGGCCTTGAAGGCAGCCTCGTCGAATTGCAGCTCATTGGTCGAACCGAGAGCAGCGCCCGGCTTCCCGAAACTAATACCAATCTCGCTGAGTGTCCGGAAGCTACCACTCAAGTTCGCACCGGCGGACGTGATCATCGACCGGAG
>JALOAP010000074.1 GCA_023228745.1 Dehalococcoidia bacterium
CCCCTCCGTCTCCAGTTCCTCTGCGAGGGCAATGTTCGCCGTCATCCGATAGAACCCAACGAGCATGGTCAGCCCCAGGATCGCGTCCGGCTGCATGTGTTTCGCCAGCACCTCGCGGGCGTGGCGCACATCGCTTCCCGGGTGCGCCAGCGCGTCGATGAAGGCGAACATCGCTCGCTCCCGCGCGTCGTAGTGGGCGCGTTCGGTCGACTGCCAGCGGTTCACGCCGGCGATCCGGTCGTCGCTCACGCCGTTTTCCCGGGCAACGCGGACATGCTGGTGCCAGACGTACTCGCTCTGCGAAAGCGCTGCAGTGCGAAGGATCGCCAGTTCCCGTAACTCTAGGTCCAGGCCACTCTCGTTCCACAGCGCGTGCAGCATCTCCAGGTACGGCCCCACGAGCGGCGGGTTGCGGCGCAGCGCGCGAAACAGGTTCGAGACCTTCTCCTCCCGGTCGATTCGGCCAACTGCGTCCTGGGCCTCTGCGGGCAGTGGGTGCGAAGGGAACGCGGGAAGCTCCAGTTCTCCGATGTCCTCCTCCTGGAGCAATTCTCGTTGGCCTGCGGGCGCAGGCGGCGGGTTCGTCGTGGCACCACCGGCAATCGGCTGCGCCGCCCGGGTTTCGGCGGCGGCGCCCGTTGTAGCCTGTTCGGTGCGAGCGCGGCCGCCCTCGCGTGGCTGGCTCACGACATGCGTGACGGGCAGCCCCGAGCGCTTCCGGGCCTGGTTGATGAGGTCCAGCTTGAGCCACCGCGAAATGCCCTGCGGAAAGGTGCAGATGATCACCGCGTCGTATCCCGGGCCCTCACGAAGTTCGTCGGTCAGCGCATCGATGGGCGCACGAGCTCCAACCACGTCTCGTACGACCGTACCGCCGGCCTCGGTGATCATCTTGCTCGCGCGCTCGAGGTTGTCGTTCGCTACCTCCAGCGTCTCCCTGTCGTCCCACGTGAACATATGGGACACGGGCGTCGCCGGGACGACCACGCCGAATTCGGCCTGCGGGTCGTCGTGCACGCGCCGCTCGATCTCGCGACGTAATTCGGGGCTCTCGCCTGTCTGGTGGGCTACCACGAGGTATCGCGCCATTTCGCCCTCCTCGGCGTCTGGCCGCATGGCGTAGCCCGCATTACCAGTATCGCGCCCGGGTCAACGCCTCCTCATGCGCTTTCCCGGCGGATGCAGCCCCGCGTATCCTTGCCTTGAGGCGGTAAGCGCATTGGAACGTTCCACCATCACCTTCGACGAACAGGGCCTTATCCCGGCCGTTGTGCAGCACGCCGAGACCGGTGAGGTCTTGGTGCTCGCCTGGATGAACCGCGCATCGATAGAGCACACCTACCGCACGGGCCACATCACCTTTTGGAGCCGCAGCCGCGACGAGCTGTGGGAAAAGGGCGCCACGAGCGGGAACTACCTCGACCTCGTGAGCATCTCCAAGAACTGCGAAGCCAACTCCCTGCTTGTGAAGGCACTTCCCCAGGGACCTACCTGCCACACCGGGAACGAAACCTGCTACTACCGCCCCTTCGACCCCGCCGCCGACCTCGACATCGAGGCTCCTGTTGCGGGTTCCTGAAGCTTCGCCCCGGACCGCTCACAAACCCTGTCGCGCGATGGCGCGTCCCCGGTGTCGGCGGCGTAGAGTAGTTCCACACGCTTCGGAGTAATCCGCAATGTTCGAAGAGCTGCTCCAGTCCTGGGACGGCGAAGAGGCCGTCATCCGCTACGACGCGGCTTCGAAGTCCTGGTTCTTTATCGCGGTACACTCGACGCGGCTCGGTCCTGCCGCCGGCGGCACGCGCATGAAGAGCTATCCATCTCCAGCAGAAGGGCTTCGCGACGCCCTTCGGCTTTCGTCGGCCATGACGCGAAAGGTCGCTGCCTGCGGGCTTCCCTATGGCGGTGGAAAAGCCGTCATTGCCGTCCCCGAAGTGCCCACGGCTGAAGCGCGCCGCGAGCTCCTGCTGCGCTACGCCGCGATGGTTGATGCGCTTGGCGGCACCTATCACACCGCTCCCGACGTCAACACCAACGAAGCGGATATGGACATCATCAGCCAGCGGACGAAGTTCGTCTTCGGAAAGAGCGTCGCGAACGGCGGCTCCGGTAGCACCGCACCGGCCACCGCCCTCGGCGTGCTCCACGGCATCCGCGCCGCACTGGAGCACGCCTTCGGCTCCAGCGACCTCGCCTGTCGCACCGTGCTCGTGCAGGGCGTCGGCGACGTGGGCATGCGGCTGGCGGAACACCTCGCTGCTGCCGGCGCGCGCCTGCTCGTCGCCGATGTCAACCAGCAAGCGGTCGACGAGGCCTGCAGGCGGTTCGGTGCGACGGCTGTCCCCGCTGCCGAAGCGCTGGCGACGGAGTGCGATGTCTTCGCCCCGTGCGCCTTTGGCGGGGTGCTCTCGCAGGAAAGTATTCCGAAGCTGCGATGCCGCATCGTTTGCGGTTCGGCGAACAACCAGCTCCTGCGTGACGAAGATGCCGACCTCTTCGCGGCGCGGGGGATTCTCTATGCGCCAGACTACATAACCAACGCAGGAGGGGTACTGCACGGCCTCTGCATCGAAGACCTCGGCTGGACCGAAGCACAGCTCGACGAGCGGATCACTGGAATCGGGGACACGGTGCGCGAGGTGTTTCGCATCGCAAGCACCGAGGATATCTCCACCGAACGCGCTGCCGAACGGCTCGTTGCGCGCCGCCTTGGCGAGCGCATGCCAGCCGGCTGAGTGACCGGGCATGGACGAACGTTCGACAGGCTTGCTCATCGTCGCCCTTGGCGGCATCGCGGTGCTCGTCGGTCTGCTTGTGATGACCGGAGCCCTCTCCTGGTTCGGTCGCCTCCCGGGCGACATTCGCTACCACTCCGACAACGTGCGTATCTACATCCCCATCACGACGATGATCATCCTATCGGTCGTGATCAGCCTGCTGCTCTTCATTGCCCGCCGGCTGTTCTGAGTGCTCACCGCTTCGTGCGGTAACGCAGGTAGAGTTCGCTCGTCTCCTCGTTCGGGAACGCCGAAACGAGTTCCAGGTGTGGAAGCTCCTCTCGCGCGAAGGCGTGCGGACCCTCGACGGCGGTGATGGTGTCCTTTCCGCCCACGATCACCGGCCCGAGCGTCAGAAAGAATTCGTCGACCAGGCCGCCGCTCCAGAGCTGCGCGTTGACCGTCGGGCCACCTTCCACCAGGAGCACCTGCGCGCCGAGTTCGTGGCGCATGTGGCGCAACATCGCACCCATTTCGTCGCCCGCGGGGAGCACCACCGTTGGCCGGCCGGTCGCTTCGAGGTCCCGCCGGTGCGTGCCTGGCACGACGGACGACAGGTAGACGACGGCATCGAAATCGTCCGCGGTGAAGAACACGCGGTCGAGCGGCAGGTTGCCCGAGCGCGAAATCACCGCCGCGATCGGCTGGGCCGGCTTCCCGCGGTCTAACCGGATCTGCTCGAGTGCGTTTTCGCCGAGCCGTGAGGACGTCCCGCTTGCGCGCAGCGTCGATGCTCCGTTGAGCACGACATCGGCGTTCACGCGGAGTTCACGCATGAGCTGCTGGTCCGTCCTGGAGCCGATGCCCTGTTCGGTGCCTTCGACGACGACCTTCCCGTCGGCCGACATCACCATATTCATGATCACGTACGGCCGGCCTTCGGGCGCCGGCGGAAATTGGAAGGAGGTGTAGTCGGGTCTTGGCACGGTCACGATTCCCTTCGTGCTAGCAGCGGCCGACGCGCGCCACCACGCTGAGGATGTCTCGTGGATTCGCATAAATGCTTGCGCGGCCGAGGCGCGCCTTTTCGATGCCCCAACCGAGTCCCGCCGCGATTGGCGGTGCATAGAGCCGCAGCCGCTTGGCGAAGAAATCGAGTGACACGTCTTTGCCGATCGGTCTCGCTTCAAGCACCTCGAACCCTGCGTGGTCGAGTGCCAGGGTGATGGTCTTCCGGTCGAAGTAGTAGAGATGTTCCTCTGCCAGTTTGTAGCCCATCCAGCGCGGCCCGGTCAGGCGCGCCGCCAGGCTCCCCACATCCGGGGTCGAAAGCATGACCACTCCGCCGGGCTTCAGGAGCGTTCGCACGAGCTGGAGTTCGGCCACCGGGTCGGTGACATGTTCGATGACGTCGAACATCGTCACGGCATCGAACGAGCCCGGTGCGTAGCCAGCGTCGCGCAGGATGCCCTGCCGGGCTGGGAGGCCCAGGTGCTCGGTCGCATACTCGACGGCATGATGTGAGATGTCGATGCCCTCCGCCTGCCAGCCGCGGTGGCGCGCTGTGTCGGCGAAAAAGCCGAGCGCGCACCCCACGTCGAGCAGGCGCCCGCGTTCCTGCGTGTAGCGCTCCAGCGTGTCGAGCCGCCGCTTCGCCGTCTTCACGATGCAGTAGCGGTCCTGCTCATAGTCCTCGTAGCCGCTCTCTTCCGACCGTGAATTGCGGAAGTACGCCTCACCGTAGACCGCGTGGAGCTCCTCCGGCTCGGGAAGGCGGCGCACCGAAACAAGATCGCAGTAGGCGCACCGCCAAAGGTGCGCGAGCCGTGGCGAGGAGAGCGCGATGTAGGTTGTCTGGCTGCAGAGCGGACAGGGTCGTTGGTCGCGAAATCGCTCGGGCATGACGTAAGGGTAGCAGCGTCCTTCGTTTGGATGGCATCACACCACCCGTTTGGAGCTGCCGGGCGTGGCGCGCTACGCGGGCAGCAGGCGCTCACCCGTGCGACGGACACCCTCGCCGTCCGTCGCAGCCAGGAGACCGAGTGCCGTCTCCCGGAGGACGGGAAGTTCGCCGGGCCAGGCCTCCGCTAGCGGCGCGAGCACGAACGCCCGCTCCGCGATGCGGGGGTGGGGCACGCTCAGGTCGGGGCTTTCGACTCGCTCCTCACCAAAAAGAAGCAGATCCAGGTCGATCGGGCGGGGTCCCCAGTGGCGTTCGGCCCGGCGGCCCAATGCCGTTTCGATCTCCTTGAGTACCCGGAGCAATGGATGTGGGTCGAGGTTCGTGTCGGCGCGGATGACAGCGTTCAGGAAGGCCGGCTGATCGGCCGGCATGGGCGCTGTCTCCCAAACGGATGACGCCGCCAACGGCTGGACGCCGTGCTCGTCGAGAAGGCGGATCGCAGCACGGAGGTTCGCGGCGCGGTCGCCCAGGTTCGAGCCGAGCGCGATCGCCACGAGCGTCACGGCTCTTGCCCTCGGGCAGGTGGCCAGTTCGCCCGGACGATGGCATCGGCGACGCGTGCCACGCGCACCATCTCCCGAACGTCATGCACTCGCACGATGTCGGCTCCCTTGGCGATCGCAAGCGCTACGACCGCCGCCGTCCCTTCGAGGCGTTCGTTCACCGGTACGTCGAGCACTGTCCCGATGGTTGACTTCCTGGATGGCCCCACGAGGAGCGGCAGTTGGAGCGCCCAGAGCTCGGGAAGGCGGCGTACCATCTCCAGGTTCTGCTGTTCGCTCCACCCGAAGCCGAACCCGGGGTCCAGGATGATGCGCTCTCGCGGAACGCCGGCTGCGTCCGCGAGGGAGAGGCTTGCCTCAAACCCGGTGCGGATGTCCCCGGCCACGTCGTGGTGCTTGCGGCCGCGCTGATTGTGCATCGCTACCAACGGCGCTCCCGCTCTCGCGACGACGTTCGCCATCTCCTTGTCGTGCCGAAGCCCCCAGATGTCGTTCACCAGGCCTGCACCAGCTTGGATGGCGGCCTCCGCCACCTGCGCGTGGTAGGTATCGACCGAGATTGGAAGGGTGGTCGCTGCTCGTACCGCCTCCAGCGCGGGCAGGAGCCGCCCCAGTTCCTCCTTTGGGTCGAGTCCGGGAGCGCCAGGACGGCTCGATTCGGCGCCAAGGTCGATGATATCCGCCCCCTCAGCTTCGAAGCGTCGCGCCCGCTCCGCGGCCGAGCCCGGGTCATCCCCCAGGCCGTCGCCGCTAAACGAGTCCGGGGTCACGTTGACGATACCCATGACGTAGGTCCGGGCGCCCCATTCGAAACGGCGACCGCGTACTTCCAGGGCCGGAGCGAGGTAGGAGCGACGAAGGGGGGCGGTTGCGGCGTCTATCGTGTCAGCCTGTGATCAGTCGATGAGTTCGTACTGCTGTTCGCTGCGGTCTCCGTCCTCGATATACCACACGCGGACAACCGGGTTGTCTCGATCTGCAACGCCGATGACGAAGTGGACGAATGGCGGCCCGAAGAGGGGGCCCATCTGGCGGATATCCGTGGGACTCGGGATTGGCTCACTACCGGTATGCGAGTGGTAGAACCCGACCATCTCGTGGCCGTCGGCATCGAATCCGCGCTCGATCTTCGCGGTTTCCAGCGGGTCGATACGGAATCGGTAGGGGCTTGCCTCGACGTTCTTTGCGCGGCGCACCACGTGCACCGTGCCGTCGGAGCCACCAAGGATGCCGCAGCACTCCACCGGTGCGTCTTCGAGCGCGTGCGCAATCATGGCGTCGATGTGCTCACGCCGCAGTCGAATCGCAATCCCCATGCCTTCCCTCCGTCCCAGTAGACGAAAGTCATTCTAGTCGCGAACGCGCGAAGGGACGAAGGTTCGGGCAGCAACGAAAAGCCCCCGGCTGGCCGGGGGCTGTGAAGAGCGATTTTCTTGGAACTAGGGGCACGCTTCCCCGGGCCGGGAAGGGAAGAAGGCGTTGAACTGCTTTGAGGCGATCAGGATGGTACCGCCGAACGCAGGAATCTCGTCCATGCCGTTCACGGAGGGGCTGTTGACATACGCCGGGACGTTGTTCAGGTAGTGCAGCCACCGGCCATCATTTGTCTCGGGGTCGTTTTCCCACCGGTAGAGGCCGATCCACCCGGTTTTTTCCACACAGGCCAGGAATTCGCTGGGGGCGATGGGCTGTCGACCGGTGTAGCCGACGAGGTTCATATTCTTATAGATGACTTGCTCTCGTGGAGCCGCCGCGACGAGGCCGAGCGATCCGCCGAGGACCGCTGCGAGGCCGAAGGTCGCAACGACCACGGCAAACGCTTTGTTCCGTATGAGGTTCATCCCTCTCCTCCCGGCAGGCCAGGTGCCAGCTGACCGCCTTTTGATCCGGACGTAGCACTTACCGTAACAACGCCCTGCGGTACGTGCACTCGTAGTAACGCACCAGAACGGAGGTACGACCCCTCCAGGGCGTAAAACGTCCGTAAAATCCCCTACACCCACCTTAACGGAATATGACAAACGCGTGAAATCTCGCCTTTCGCGAATGCCGTAGCGCGGGTGGGCCAGCTCATTCCGTCACCCTGGGTCCCGCGCCAGCCGCCAGCTCCGCGCGCGTCTATACTCGTTGTGATGGATCACGAACTGCTTGCTCGCCTCGCCCGGACGCCCGGCACCCTCGCGCACCTGGTCGCCGAGTGCCCCGAAGAGCGCTTCCAGGGCGAAGCTCCCGGCGAGTGGTCGCCACAGACGATCCTCGCCCACCTTCGAGACGACGAGTACCTCTGTATGCGGGTCGCACTCGAGCGGATGCTTGCGGAGGAGGCTCCTGCCCTGCGGTTCCTCGATGGTGGCGACTGGGCGCCGAGGAGAAACCGCACTCGCGACCGTAAGGACCACCTGCTCGCCGACTTCGCGCTCCAACGCCAGGCCACGATCGCCATCCTGCGCCTCCTCCGCCCGGAGGACTGGCAGCGCACCGGGACTCGTGACGGGGCTGCGCTGACGATCGAGGACCTGGTGCGCGAATGGGTCGCGCACGATGCGGATCACGTTGCCCAGCTCGAACGTGCGGTCGGGGAGACGCTGGGCGAGGTACTCCAGCGCCGGGCCCGTACCGTCGACGAGCACCGCCGGAGTGTGCATTAAGAGCCACCATCGGTATGCTTCCCGGCAATGTCCAAACGGGTGGTCATCGACCTTGGGTGCGGCGCCCGCAAGAAACCCGGTGCGCTTGGACTCGATATTGCGCGCATCCCCGGCGTCGATGTTGTGGCCGACGTCATGGCGCCGCTCCCGTTCCGCGATAACTCTGTCGACGAAATCTACGCGTCGCACCTCGTCGAGCACGTCGGGGACCTGATGGCGTTCATGGGCGAAGTGTGGCGCGTATGCAAACCCGGTGCGCTCGTGCAGTTCCGCTTTCCCCACGCGACGACACCGTTCGTCATTTGGAAAGACCCGACACACCGTCGCGGCGTCTTCCTCGAAACCTTCGACTACTTCGACCCGAACACATTTGCCGGCCGGGCGTTCGGCTACTACCACCCGGCGAAGTTCCAGATCGTCCACCGGCGCCTGGCCTACAACATGAACAGCGATACATCCGTTCCGGGGAAAGCGCGCCGCCTCGCAGGCAGCGTCATCGATGCGCTGGCGAACCGGAACCAGCGCGCGCAGTACTTCTGCGAGCGCTTCTGGGGCCCGCTCGTCGGCATGGAAGAGGCATTCATCTGGATGCGGGCGATCAAGCCCGGCCGCGCCGCAGACGCTACAGCTGAGGAGGCTCCGGCGGAAGTTGCTGCCGCACACTAGCGGCGGGCAACAAAAATCGGCCCACTAGCGGCCGATCAGGTGACGCATTTCGGCGATGGTACGCCCGGCAGGATTCGAACCTGCGACCTCTTGCTCCGGAGGCAAGCGCTCTATCCACTGAGCTACGGGCGCGCGTCCCATCATGGTAACGTGCGTCCCCGCTTGCCGCATCACCCGATATTCGGGCCCGTGCGCATCCCCTTCGGCCGCCCTTCCTTGATAAACCCCACGCGAATTAGCTGCTCCCGCAGCAGCTCGTTGAACGCGTCCGGCGCCTCCATGTTCGAAAGATGCCCGGCACGCTCGATCAGCTCGAAACGCGCGTTTGGCGTCGCGTTCGCCATCTCCCGCGAAGCGTCCGGCGGAATGAGCGTGTCATCGCTGCTGCTGATGATGAGCGTCGGCACTGAGATGGTCGCCAGGTCCGGGGTGGAATCGGGGCGATTCGCCATCGCCTCCGAGGCGGCGGCGATAGCTTCCGCCGGCTGCGACGAGATGTTGTTCTTCACCCACGTCATCAGTTCGCCCGGGGCGTTATGCGACAGCAGCGGCGGCGGGTCGTTCGCGAGGAACTGCTGCCCTTCGCTCCGCAGTCGAGCGGCCAACGCCCGGCGCCGCTCCTTGCCCGCTTCGTCGTCGGAGCCTGCGCGCGTGTTCGCGAACACCAGGCCGGAGACGAGGGCCCGGTGCCGCCGCCAGAAGGCGAGTGCGACGTAGCCGCCCATCGAAAGCCCACAGACCACGGCCCGCTCCACGCCCGCGTTGCGCAGCGCCTCCGCGGCGATATCGGCCGCCGTGTCCATGCTCGGCGCATCTGCCAGCGGCGTCCCCCCGAAGCCGGGGAAATCCGGTGTCATGACGGTGAGCGACCGGCGAAAGCCCTCAACCTGTGGGGACCACATCGTGTGATCGAGCGGGAACGCGTGAAGCAGCAGCAATCCGTCAGCCATGGTGACCTCCGCCTCGAACGTACCCGAGCCTCGGACGGGCCAGCAACGACTCCCGCTCGATGTTTGACGGCTTCGCCACACGCCAAGGCGAGTTTGGCCGGGATCCCGTAGGATCCGGAGCGGCGCGCCGCGTCCCCTTGGTGCGACTTTCTAAAAATTTTGGGCTGGTGACGATGGACGAGATTCGGCAGCTATTCGACCTCAGTGGCAAAGTGGCGTTGGTGACGGGCGGGAGCCGCGGCCTTGGGCGCGAAATGGTGCTTGCGTTCGCAAAGGCGGGCGCAGATGTGGTGATTGCGAGCCGCAAGCTCGACTCTTGCGAGGAGCTTGCGAAGGAAGTCACGGAGACCACCGGCCGCAAGGCGCTCCCGGTCGCCTGCCACGTGGGCGAATGGGGCCAGGTGGAGCAGCTCGGCGAACGCGCCTACGACGAGTTCGGCAAGGTCGACATCCTCGTGAACAACGCCGGCATGTCGCCGCTCTACGACCACGTGAACAACGTGAGCGAGGCGCTCTACGACAAGGTGCTCGATGTGAACCTGAAGGGGCCCTTCCGGTTGACGGCGATGGTCGGCACCCGCATGGCCGAGGGCGATGGCGGCTCCATCATCTTCGTGTCCAGCACCGGCTCCCAGCACCCGCGCGCCAACATCATCCCCTACGCCGCCGCGAAGTCGGGCGTGAACGCGATGACCGTCGGGTTCGCGCACGCGTTCGCGCCGAAGGTGCGGGTGAACTGCATCATGCCGGGGCCGTTCCTCACCGACATCTCCAAGGCGTGGGACCTGGAAGCCTTCAACGAGCGCGCGAAGCGGGATATCTTCCTCGGCCGTGGCGGCGAACCGCACGAGGTTGTCGGCGCCGCGCTCTACTTCGCTTCCGGCGCCTCGAGTTACACGACTGGTGTTGTGCTCCCCATCGCCGGCGGCGGTGTTGGCTAGCCCCGGTTCGAACCGAACATCCAAACGGCCGGTGCACCAGCACCGGCCGTTGCTCTTGTGCTC
>JALOAP010000075.1 GCA_023228745.1 Dehalococcoidia bacterium
CGGTTGGTACGACGGCGAGCCCGACAACCTGCTGCCAGCGCCACGCGCGGAGCAGGCCCGCGAGTGGGTCTCACTGGCTGGCGGCCTCGACCGGCTGCTCGAACGGGTGGCCGGGCTGCAACGTGAAGGGAACCTGCGGCTCGCCTGCCACCTCGTTGAGTTCGCAGTCCTCGCCGAGCCGGGCTCAAACGCCGCCCACTCCCTCCGCGCGGAGGTCTACGCGGCACGTTCCAAGCTCGAGGTGTCGTCGATGTCGCGCAATATCCTGAACCACGCCGCCCTGGCCAGCGCGCAGGGTAAGCGTGACCTGGCGGACGTCTACGAGTAACGCCGGTTACTCCTCGTCGTCTGCGCTTTCACCCGCCTGCTCCTCGGCCTGGAGGACCTGCTTCGCCTTGCGGACGGCGTGGGAGTCGACCACCACCGTCTTATAACGTGCGACCCACGCGCCTGTTTGCCGGGCCTCTTCATAGGCCGTCACGTAGGCCATGGCGCGCTCGATCCTGCTGGGGCCCGCACCAAAGGCAACATTCGCCTGCATCACCGTGCGAGTATCCGGCAGGACGATGCCGGCGAAGCCCCACTGGGCGGCGTTGGCAGCTTCGAGCCCGCTTGCTTCGACCAGCGGGAGCGCGTCGAAGGCTCGGGCCGCCGCGATGATGGCCCCCCGCGCGTAGCCAAGCCGCTCGCCGCGCTCTTCGCGCCGGGCGCCAATATCGTCGGCATAGTGATCGCTGGCGAACGCCAATCCGGCCACGCGCGGCACGGCGTGTACCACCTCGGCCGCGCGCAAGAGACCGCGCGCAGTATCGATGACCGGGAACGCGCGGACTGTCCCCGGTTCGATCCCGCGGTTGTATTCGAACTCCCGCAAGAGGACCGCAAGGTCCCGCACGTCCTGCGGCTCCACCGTGTGGGCCAGGAACACGGCCCCAAGGCCTGGCGTGACGACCGTCTCGAGATCTCCGCGGAGCAGTCGCGTGCGCGGGTGGTTCACCTCGACGATGGCGATCTTGCCCGCTTCGCGGATGCGCGGCAGCGCCTCGAGTGCCACCTGTCGCAGGTCGACGATGTCGTGGCGGGCATCCGTGAGCGATAGCAGGACAGCGTCGGCGGCCGAAGCCACGGCAGACTCGATCAGTGCACCGGGAGAAACTCGGACGACGCTCCGCAGCAGCATCCTATGAGACTCTCCCGCCGACCACGACACCGGACTGCGGCTGCAGAGCCATCAGGTTCAGGTCCTGTTTCAGCGCCATGATGTTCTGCAGGTGGTCCAGCACGTGGCGGTAGATCGCTTCGGCGATCCACTGGCAGGTGAGCGGGCCCCAGCGCGTATCGGTGCGCCAGCGCGTCCAGATGATGTCGTTCATCTCGCGAAAGATGAGGAGTTCCTCGTCGCGGATGCGTGCGAGGTCATCCAGCAGGTGCGTCAGGGACTCGCCCGGGTCGTAGCGCTTGTCGTGCCAATCGCGCCGGTTGTAATCCAACGGGTCGAGCATCTCGGGCACGGTGGCCCAGCGCAGCAGCGGCAGATACACCTGCTGTTCGGTGTCGCGCAGATGAGCGAGGTGTTCGTGAATCGACCACTCGTTGCCACCCGGGCGGTAGGCAAGCTGCTGCGCGGTGAGGCCGCGAACGGCCCACGAAAGGTCATCCGTTGCCGCCCGGAGGCGGGAGATAAGTTCAGTACGGTACGTAGACGTCTCGCTCACTACGGGAGCACCTCCCTGGCTGTATCGCGGGTGAATGAAGGCGCACCGGGGGGCACGGCGGGTTAGAGGGAGTATACGTTGCGCTTCCGCCGCTGGATACGCCTCTTGTCTTTCCCGTCCGCAGTTGAACTCCCCGCCCTCGGGTCTCTCGTCACGCTCCTTTGTGACGCTCTCGAAAGCCAGCCCGTGGAAGAGTTGAGTCGTGCCTCATCCGGTGGCGCCTATGTTGTGGGCGATGCATTCGCGGGCGCCCCGGCGCTCCAACAGGTTCTTAGGGGGAGGCGATGTTCCTCATTGGCTGGCCAGGCGGGTCCTGGCAGGCAACCGCCACGTTTGTCGCGGTTCTTATCGGAATCTACGTTGCTGCACTCTGGCTCACGATGGTGTTTTGGGCCGCGCGCGACATTCGCCAGCGCACGACATCGCCGGCTGCCTATATCGCGGCGCCAGTCCTCGTCCTCCTGACGTTTCTCCCCGGTGTCGCGCTCTACCTCGTATTACGCCCACGATATACTCGCTCGCAACTCTACGCGCGGATGCTCGAAGAGGAGGCCCTGCGCCTCGAGTTGGACCGGCAGGTCGCCTGCCCGTCCTGCGCCCGCCCTATTCGCGACGACTACCTTGTTTGCCCCGCCTGCGCAGTCGAACTCAAGTCCGCCTGCGCGTCGTGCTCGAAGCCGCTCGCGAACGCGTGGGTCATCTGTCCCTACTGCGGTGTAGAGCGGCCGGCACCCAGGCAGACCGGCAGGCGTGACCGGGGCGCGCGCGAGCCCGGTGCCCCGCCCGTGCTTCTTGGGCCCCCGGCCCCGGCAGTCGCGCAGGCCCAGGCCAACGGCGGTGGCAACGGTTCGAAGCCTGCGAAAGCAGCGCCGCCGCCTGCCCCGCAGCGCCGGACTGCGCTCTTCCCCGGCGCGAGCACGGGGCCTCGCCGCACGCCCCGGCCGGATCAACCCACGGCGGCCGTCGGCAAATAGGGGCGGGAGCCGGCTACGGTAACCGTTTTCGTCCTCTCGTGTCCCGGGCAACCCGGTACTACGGTGAGGGTCGTTTCCCGCGCGGAGCGGTGTGGTGTCCACGGCGGGGGACCTGCGATATCCTGACCGCTCCGCAGGGGAGGGTTCGCCACTAATGTCCAGCACCGCCGCATCGCTCGCGGCTGTCCGTGCCCAGTTCGGGCCGACCGCCGGAGCCTACGCCATCAGCCGCGTCCACGCCGGCGGCCCGGACCTCGAAGCGATGCTCGCCGCCGCCTCGCTGACCGGCACTGAGCGAGTCCTCGACCTTGGCACCGGGGCCGGCCACACCGCGTTGGCCTTCGCTCCCCACAGCGCGGAGGTCGTCGGTATCGACGTGACGCCCGAGATGATCGCGGTCGCGCAACAGGAGGCCACACGACGCGGGCTCGCGAACGTGCGCTACGAAGAGGCCGATGCGTCCAAGCTTCCGTTCTCCGGCGCCAGCTTCGACCTCGTGCTCAGTCGCCACTGCGCCCACCACTTGGCCGAGCCGCTCGCCGCCCTGCGAGAAGCGCGGCGTGTCCTCAAGCGCGGCGGCCGCTTTCTCCTGGTCGACGCCGTTGCCCCCGAGGATGCGGCGCTCGATACCTTCCTGAATACCGTCGAATTCCTGCGCGACTATTCCCACGTCCGCGATTGGCGCGCGTCCGAATGGGTGCGCATGTTCGGGCAGGCAGGGTTTGAAGCGCAGGTCCTGGACCGGATACCACTGCCGCTCGACGGCGACGACTGGGTCGCGCGCATGCGCACACCGGGTACCAAGGCAAAGCTTCTCCGCGAGCTTTTCCGGGAGGCGAACGCGGCACAGCGGGCAGTCTTCGATATCCGCGATGAGCCGTGGGGCTTCACCCTCGACGTGGCGCTGCTTGCTGCGACAGCCGTCTAGCCGGGGAACACCTGCAGGCCGACTTCGCCGCTTGAAAGCTGCCGTTCTTCGCCCGCCCGGAGGGGCGTACGCGAGACGGCCTCGCGCAGCTCCTCGACCGTGACGCCCTCGTCTGCCGTGTCGAGGATTAGCCACCCCTCGCCCTGGGCGGCCTGGAGCATCCAGTGCATGCGCCCGAGCACGGAAGGTACGAGCAAGCGTCGTTCCACCCACCACGCCACGCGTTGCGCGGGGTTGGCCACCTGCAGCGTGCTGGCGATCGCGGGCCGCGGCTTCATCCGTCCCGCCTCGGCGAGCACCGCGTCGGGCGGCGCGATGAGCAACAACCGGCCCTCGTCGGTCCCGAGCCCAAGTTCAGCGAGCACCGTCAATTGCTGGCCACCTTCGAGCCTTGCCTCATGCCAGGGCACCGTGGCACTTCTTGTATTTCTTGCCGCTGCCACAGAAACACGGCTCGTTCCGCCCGAGCTTCGGCTGAGCAGCCGTGGCCGCGGCACTACGCCGGGCGGGCTTTGCCGCGGGGGCGGGTTCGCCACCATCGCCACGGTTTGTCTGCAGCGCCGACGTATCCGGTGCACTCGACGCGCCCAGCAGTGGTTGCACCTTCCCGGGATCCACCGCTGCCTGGCCGTTCGGTTGTGGCTGCGCCTGCGGCACGGGCGGTTGCTGCGCGACCTGCTCCGTCACCCGCACCTTGAACACGGTGCGAGCCACCTGGCGGCGGATGTTCTCCTGGAGCTGGCCGAACATGTCGTACCCTTCGCGCTTGAACGCGACCAGCGGGTCGACCTGGGCGTACGCCTGCAGCCCGATGCTCTGTCGCAGGTCCTCCACAGCGGTGAGGTGTTCGCGCCAGTGGAAGTCGATGGTCTCCAGCAGGAGCCAGTGTTCGACCTTCCGCATATTCTCTTCGCCGACGGCCTCTTCGAAGGCCTCGTAGCGGTCCTCCGCGCGGTCGAGGATTTCGTCCTTGAGCTCCTCGCCGAGCTCCTGCATCTCCTCGATGTCGGGGATGTCCTCCGGCGGCAGGATCTCGCGCAGCTCGGTGTGGAGCAGCTCGAGCGAATCGAAATCGCGCCCAGCGACGTTGTCCACCAGCGCCTCGATTTCCTCGATCACCATGCCGACGACGTTCGCCCGCGTGTCTACCCCCTCGAGGATCTTGTCCCGCTCCTGGTAGATGACGGCGCGGTGTTCGTTGATCACGTCGTCGAACTCAACCAGGCGCTTCCGGACATCGAAGTTGTGACCTTCGACCTTCTGCTGCGCCTGTTCGATGGCGCGTGCGACCATGCGCGATTCGAGCGGCATGTCCTCCGTCATGCCGAGCTTTTGCATCATTCCCGGCACCCAGTCCGGGGCGAAGCGCCGCATGATGTCGTCGCCGAAGGAGACGAAGAAGCGGCTGGAGCCGGGGTCGCCCTGGCGACCGGCACGGCCGCGAAGCTGGTTGTCGATGCGCCGTGACTCGTGCCGCTCGGTGCCGATGACGTGGAGACCGCCAGCCTCCGCGACGCCCGGCCCGAGCTTGATGTCGGTACCGCGGCCGGCCATGTTCGTCGCGATAGTGACGGCCCCGGCCTGCCCGGCGTCGGCCACGATGTGCGCTTCGCGTTCGTGCTGCTTTGCGTTCAGCACTTCGTGTGGGATGCCCTTGCGGAGCAGGAGCTGCGCCAGGTACTCGGACTTTTCGATCGAGGTTGTGCCCACGAGTACCGGGCGTCCCGCGGTGTGCATCTCCTCGATCTCTTCGACCACCGCGTTGAACTTCGCGCGCTCATTGATGTACACAACGTCGCTGTGGTCCTGGCGAATCATCGGCCGGTGCGTGGGGATCACCACGACGTCGAGGCTGTAGATCTTGGCGAACTCTTCCGCTTCGGTTTCGGCGGTACCGGTCATGCCGGCGAGCTTGTTGTAGAGCCGGAACAGGTTCTGGAAGGTGATCGTGGCGTAGGTCACGGACTCGCGCTGGACCTTGACGCCCTCCTTCGCTTCGACCGCCTGGTGGATGCCGTGGCTCCAGCGGCGCCCCGGCATCAGCCGCCCGGTGAACTCGTCGACGATGACGATCTCGCCGTCCTTTACCACGTAGTCGCGGTCGATCCGCTTCAGGTACTCAGCATCGAGCGCCGCCTCCAGGTGGCGCGCCAGCCGCGGGTCACCCGCGAACAGGTCGCCGATGCCGAGTGCGCGTTCGACCTTCGCGATGCCGTCTTCCGTCAGCGCCACGTGCTTCGCCTTCTGGTCGACGATGTAATCGGCTTCTTCCTGCAGGCCGCGGACACACCGCGCGAACGCCATATAGGTGGCGCTCGCTTCTTCCGCGGCGCCGCTGATGATGAGCGGCGTCCGCGCTTCGTCGATCAGGATGTTGTCGACTTCGTCGACGATGGCGAAGTTCAGCGGCCGCTGAACCCTTGCGGAGAGCTCGCGGACCATGTTGTCGCGCAGGTAGTCGAAACCGTACTCGTTGTTCGTTCCGTAGGTGATATCGGCCGCATAGACCTCGCGCCGGTCGCTCGGGCGCAGGTCATCGAGCCCACCGCCGCCGGCACCGTCCTCGCCCGGGCGGTAGCCTGGCTCGTACATGTACGACACGCCGTTATGCTGCACGACGCCGACGCTCATCCCCAGCATGTGGTACACGGGGCCGTACCAGGCCGCGTCGCGGCGCGCCAGGTAGTCGTTCACGGTCACGACGTGGACGCCCTTCCCTTCGAGGGCGTTCAGGTAGACCGGCGCGACGGCAGTCAGCGTCTTGCCCTCACCGGTGCGCATCTCAGCGATCTTTCCCTCGTGGAGCACGATGCCGCCGATGAGCTGCACATCGTACGGGCGCTCTCCAACCTTCCGGGCCGCGGCTTCGCGGACCACAGCGAAGGCCTCCGGCAGGAGGTCATCGAGCGTCTCGCCCTCCTCGAGCCGCTCCTTGAACTCGTCAGTCGTCGCTGCGAGTTCTTCGTCTGAAAGCGCTGCCATCTCGTCGCCAAGACTGTTGATCTCGTTGACGAGCGGCTGGAGGCGCTTCAGTTCTTTCTCATTTGAGTCGCCGACGAGGCGCCCCAGGAAACCGAGCTTGGCCATCACGAAACCAGTGTAACGCAGGGCGTGATAGGCGAGGAAAAGCGCCCGGCAGTGAGCACCGCCCGTCGGCAGCCGAGCCTGCTACTCGCCGCCCACGATCTCCAACAGCGCCCCGCACACCTCGTCGACCTCCGCGTCCGTCATGTCCGGGTACATCGGCAGGCTGATCGCGCCCTCGAAGATGCCCTCGGCGACCGGGAAGTCACCCTGCTTCCAATACCCGAGCCGCTTGTAGGCGCTGTGGTAGTGGATGGGGATGAAGTGTACGGACGTCTGGATGCCCCGCTCCGCCAGCTTCCGGATGACGTCGTCGCGACCCACCGGCGAACTCGGCTTCACGCGCACCATGAACAGGTGCCAGGCATGCCGGTTCTCCTCGGAGAACGCGGGGAGCTGCAGGTGCTCTTCGTTGCGAAGATGTGCGAAATAGCGCTGCGCCACCCGCGTGCGCCGCTCGGTGAACAGGTCGAGCTTCTGTAGCTGCCGCCGGCCGAGCGCCGCCGCGAGGTCCGTCAGGTTGTCTTTGAACCCGAACTCGCCCACGTCGTAGCGCCAGCTTCCGCCGACGTCGTACCGGTTCCAGGCGTCCTTTGTCATGCCGTGCAGCGTCAGCACGCGCACCCGGTCGCTCAACTCGGAGTCGTCGGTCGCGAGCGCGCCGCCTTCCCCGGTGGTCATGTTCTTCGTCGCGTAGAAGCTAAACGCCGTGGCATCGCCGATACTGCCGATGGCGCGTCCACGGTAGGCGCTGCCAACGGCATGCGCGGCGTCTTCGAGCACCTTCAGCCCGCGCCGCTTCGCGATCTCCATGATCGCGTCCATGTCGCAGGGTTCCCCGGCGAAGTGCACCGGGATGATCGCTTTCGTGCGAGGGGTGATGGCGCGCTCGATCTGTTCCGGGTCGATATTCGCATCGCCGTCGCAGACGTCGGCGAGGACCGGCGTCGCGCCGATATGGACGATGACGGTTGCCGTCGCGGAGAACGTGTACGGCGTCGTGATGACCTCGTCGCCCGGGCCGATGCCCCACGCCCGGAGTGCAAGGTGCATTGCCGCAGTGCAGGAGTTCACGGCGTTCACGTGCTTCGCACCGCAGTAGGCTGCGAGTTCCTCTTCCAGCGCCTTCACATTCGGTCCGCTGGTGAGCCAGCCGCTTCGCAGCGTCTCGGCCACTGCGGCGATGTCGTCCTCAGCGATTGACGGCTTGAAGAATGGGATGCGAAAGGCGGTCACGAAGGCAGGATAGAGTACCCGGGACTAAGTGCCACGAGCCGGTCTCGCCACACCTTTCCCGTGTACCTGGTCGAGCCGGGCCGCGTCGGTGCGACCGCCCCCGCCGGACCGTTCGCCGGGCCCAAAGGTTCTACAGCACATCGCCGCCTTTCTCCCGAGCTATGTGCTCGAAAGGAGGCGGCGACGCGTCTGCAAAGCGAACAACTTGCCGGGCTGGCAGTAGCTAGCCCCAGCGCGGCTGTTCGCCGAGGTCGATGCCCAGGGCGATCTTTCCCACGATCTCGTGCGCCAGCAGCGTGTTCGCCGGGTGGAACCCGCCGCAGCGCACATCGCGGTAGAGTCGCTCCAGTTCGTTCGGGCGGAACATCCCGGCGCCTCCGGAAATCGCCATCGCCCCATCGACCACCCGCTTCGCCGCCTCGACGGCCACGTGCTTGGCGGTGACGAGCTTCAGGGGCCAGTCGTTCCCGTAGTCGACTCCCTCGGACCAATCCGCCGCTACCCGGTCGAGCAGCGCCGTGGTTATCTCTACGTCCATCCTCATGCTGGCGACCAGGTGCTGGACCTCCGGGTTATAGGCCATGGAGCGAGTCAGGGCGACCGAGGTTCGCTTATGCGCGGTCTCGACAGCGAGCTGGAGGGCCCGCCGCGCGATGCCCAGGTAGACTGCCCCGAAGCCGATCTCCGCGCGTGCGAAGATGCAGAGGATGAACAGATCCGGTGTGCCCGCGGGCAGGATCCGGGCGATGTAGCGATCGGGCACAAAGGCGCCGTTGAGAATCGTGTCGTCGCTTCGTGTGGCGCGCATCCCGAGGGTGTCCCAGGTCTCCTTGATCTCGTAGCCCTCGGTATCGCGCGGCATGAATGCGTGGACAACCTTCGGTGCCTCCGGGTCCGTGGTGTCCATCCCGTGGACGCCGAGCCGCGTCCACACCGGCGTGAGGCTGCCGAACATCTTGCGTCCGTAGAAGCGGTAGCCCCCGTCGACCGGCTCGGCCCGGGCGGTGGAAAGGAAGAGCGGAAGGTCGTTGCCAGTTTCGCCGTGGCCCGCGGCAAAGATCTCGCCCTCGGCTCCCTCGCGGAGCATCCAGTCCAGCGAGGAATCGCCCATCCGGCGCATGTCCGCCGCCACGCCCATCCAGTAGATATGCATGTTGAGCGCGAGTGCGTCCGCGGGCGCACGCTCGGCGAGGTGCTGCGTCTCCCGGGCCACCTCGGCGGCCGTGAAGCCCTTCCCGCCGAACTCCTCCGGGATGGCCATCTTCAGGTAATCGGTGTTCTTGATGTCGGCGAAGTCTTCGTCGAAGAAGTGGTTCTCGCGGTCGTAGCCGGCCGCGCGCTGTGCGAGGCGTTCGAGGAGGTCGTCTTGGATTGTGGAAGTGGGTGTCGTGGTTGCAGTCGCCATGAATCCTCTACTCCTTAAAGCAACGCTAGGCGCACTTGTACTCTTTCGAAATCAGCGAAATCAATGGCATCCACCACACAGGTGGCGCCCCTCCGGCCATTTGTTAGGCGCCTGAAAGAAGTGTGCCCCCCTCGTGGGGAATGGCTGATTCCGAACGGGTTACCGTTCCGCAAAGCTCGCTCAACGCCAGTGAGCGTTCATCTCTACGGTTTGATTTTCGAAACGCAGAGGCAAGGAGGTATAGACGTGGTGTCCTGTACCCGGTGTACGGCTCGCTTCTCCGCGAGCCCCGAAATCGAGGTGGCGTGGGTCGAGATGCACCACCGCCGGTTCCACGACTCCACGCGGGCGGCGGGCAGGCCCCGGTTCCTCGCGCGGCCTTCGTACGATGCGAAGAACCGGCGCACCAGCAGTCATAGGCCCGACTCCATGCGCACCGTTTAGCGCGTGAGCGAACGGCCCTTTGCCCTCGAGGGTGAGCCCCGGAAAATCGCCGTCTTGCGCGCGAACGCAATCGGCGATTTCGTCTTTGCGTTGCCCGCGCTGGCAGCACTCCGCCAGCGGTTTCCGCACACCGAGATCGTGCTGCTGGGCCTTCCCTGGCACGTCGACTTCCTGCGTGGCCGCGACTCGCCGGTCGACCGCGTGGTGCCCCTGCCGAAGATCCGTGGGATCGGCGCGCCGGAGGACTTCGATACCAACGAGCTCGAGCTGCAAGAGTGCATCGCCGCTCTTCGCGATGAGGCGTTCGATCTCGTGGTTCAGCTCCACGGCGGCGGGCGCCACTCCAACCACTTCGTGCGTGAGATTCAGCCACGACAGGCGATTGGCCTGTCCACACCGGATGCCCTCCCGCTCGACGCGTCTGTCCGCTACGTCTACTGGCAGCCCGAGATTTTGCGACTCCTCGAAGTCGTCTCCCTCGTCGGCGCTGTCCCTGCGGTGCTGACCCCGGCGCTCTCCGTCAAACAAGACGATCTTGCCGAAGCTCGGGCTGCCTGCGGTCTCCCGCGTGGGCGCCTTGTCGCACTCCACGCCGGTGCTGGGGATCCCCGG
>JALOAP010000076.1 GCA_023228745.1 Dehalococcoidia bacterium
ACAACTGAGATGGGAACGTTCGCAATACGCGTGACCGGCGCCACCCGGCAGTACGTCCGGGACGGGAAGGCGACGACGGCCATCGAGGACGTTACGTTCGAGGTTGGCGACCGAGAGGTCGTTGCTTTGTTGGGGCCCAGCGGCTGCGGGAAGTCGACGCTCCTGCGCGCGGTGGCAGGCCTGGAGGTGCTGGATGCCGGATCGGTTGAGCACGGCAAAGCACAGAACGGGCGGCCCCCGGCCGGGATCGTCTTCCAGGAGCCGCTGTTATTGCCCTGGCTCACGATTCGCGAAAACGTGGCACTCGGGCTCCGTTACCGGGCGAACCGCGGGCGGGGCGGGGCCGGAGAGGTCGAGCGGGCGCTGAGCGACTTCGGAATCTCGGCCATCGCGGATTCCTACCCGAAAGAGGTTTCCGGCGGGCAGGCCCAACGGGCGAGCCTGGCACGGACGGTGGTCACGCGCCCATCGGTGCTGCTACTCGATGAGCCATTCTCGGCCCTGGACCCGGCGACGCGGGGAGCGATGCAGGATTGGCTTCGCGACATTATCCGTCGCGAAAAACTGGCAGCGATCCTCGTCACGCACGACGTCGACGAAGCGCTTGCCGTGAGCGACCGCGTGCTCCTAATGACGAAAGGGCCCGGGAGCATCGTTGACTCCTGGGACGGACCACACTCGCCCGAGTCCCGCGCGGAAGCGCGCAACGCAATCCTCGGACGGTATCGAACCGACATCGGGCTCGGAGCGACGGGCTCGTACGCAATTTAGAGCCGAGCAGAACGAGGAGCAGTTCCATGCACGAAATAGACCGCCGGCGATTCCTGCGGATGGCCGGCCTGGCCGGTCTTGCCCTGACCACTCCCGCGATCCTCGCTGCCTGCGGCGGCGATGACGATGACACGCCCAGCCCGACGACAGCCGGCAACGGAGACCCGTCGCCGAGCGTGGCAAGCAGCGGCGAACTCGAAAGCACCAAGCTGAAGGTGGGCTACCTGCCCATCACAGACGCAACGCCATTGCTGATCGCCCATGCCAACGGCTACTACAAGGAAGCCGGGCTCGAGGTCGAGAACCCGACGCTGTTCCGAAGCTGGCCCGCCATCGCGGAGGCATTCCAGGCGCGGCAGGTGGACATTGTCCACATGTTGATGCCCACGACGGTATTCATGCGCTTCGGACAGCAGGTCCCGGTGAAGGTGGTCGCCTGGAACCATATGGACGGCTCGGGGCTGACCGTGGCGAACGACATCAACACGATCGACGACCTGATCGGCGGCACGATTGCGATCCCGTCGTACTACTCCATCCACAACGTGACGCTGCAGGCGCTGCTGCGCGAGGCGAAGATTACGCCTGTCATCAGCGGGAACCCATCGGCTTCGAACCGCGAGGTGAAGCTCGTGGTGATGGCGCCACCGGATATGCCACCCGCTATCGCCAACGGATCCATCGGCGGTTACATCGTTGCCGAGCCCTTCAACGCAGCGGCCGAAGTGAACGACGTGGGGAAGATGCTCCGGTTCACCGGCGACATCTGGCAGAACCACGCCTGCTGTGTCGCGATCATGCATGAGGACGCCATCGCCGAGCGGCCGAACTGGGCCCAGGCGACGGTCAGCGCTATCGCGCGCGCGCAGCTTTTCGCGAACGAGAACCGGGAAGAGACGGCGAGGATCCTCTCGAACTCGGGCGACAAGTACCTGCCGCAACCGCTCGAGGTCATCGACCAGGCGATGAACCACTACGACAAGGACGAGTATGGCGGTGAGCACGGGGCGATCCAGCACCCGGAATGGCCGAACGAGCGCATCGCGTTTCAGCCGTTCCCGTTTGCCAGCTACACGGAGGAGCTTGTGAGGCTGATGAAGGAGACGGTCGTCGAAGGCGACGCCGCCTTCCTCGCCGACCTCGACCCGGTCAAGGCGCACCAGGAGCTTGTCGAGGACAAATTCGCTCGCACAGCGATCCAGGAACTTGGCGGTGCGGCCAAGTTCGGCATCCCTGAGTCGCTGACACGGCAGGAGATTATCGAGCCGTGAACGCGAGGAGGAGCCCCTGGGCCCGGGTCGAGGGCCTCCTCCTGCCCATCGCCGGGCTGGTGGTCACCACCCTGCTGTGGTGGGCCGGAGTCGAGCTGTTGCAGGAAGAGAAGCCGTTGCTCGCCCGGTTCGCACCGCGCCCGACGTTCGACGCGCTGGTGGACCTGCTGCAGAGCGGCGAGATCTGGCCAGACGTGCGTGCAAGCCTGCGGCGTGTGGTGATAGCGCTGGCGCTGGCCACGGCGATCGGCATTCCGCTGGGTGTGGGCATCGGCAGTCTGCGAAGGTTCCGCTCGGCAGCGACCCCGACCTTCCAGTTCATCCGGATGGTGTCGCCACTGGCGTGGACGCCGCTGGCGATCATCGTGCTTGGCGTCGGCGATTCGCCGGTGCTGTTCCTGCTGGTCATCGGCGGGGTGTGGCCAATCATGCTGAACACTGCGAGCGGCGTGCAATCGATCGACCCACGGTGGATCAGCGTGGCTCGATCGCTGGGCGCGAACCGGACGGAGGTCTTTCGGACCATCACCTGGCCAGCGATCAAGCCTCACGTACTCACGGGCATCCGGCTGGCGGTCGGGGTGGCGTGGATCATCCTTGTGCCAGCCGAGATGCTGGGCGTCGATTCGGGCCTGGGGTACGCGATCCTGGACGCCCGCGACCGGCTCGCCTACTCGGAGATGATGGCCGTGGTGTTGATCATCGGGTTCGTTGGGATGCTCATCGACACTGTGGCGCGGGCACTGCTCTCGGACCGGCCACCGCTCTTCCGCTTGTTGCAGCGGCGGGCCCGGGGCCCCGAGCGGATGCGCCCGGCGAGCGTTCGGCAGGCCGAGCTTGCGGCATCTGACCTCGATCAGCCCCGGCACCTGAGCTGACCCTGGGGACAGGCGTGTTACTGCGCGAGGAGCGGCTGTTGCACGGACGTGTCGGCCCGCCTGCCAGGGCGGCGACCGGTGCCATTGCCGGTCGCCTCCCGTGCGTCCGCAGCCAGCGCCTTGAGGTCGAGGCCAGTCTCCTGCTTGATCATGCGGAGCAGCAACGGAGGCACGCGGTCGAGGGAGTCGGCCACCTGGGAGACGGTCGTTTCGAGCCGGCGGGCGCGTTCCAGGACTTCACTGGGATCCACGAGATCGCGCCGAATCGCATCTTCGGAACGAGACGCAATGAGCGGATCCGCGATGCCCCGCACCCACACGCGCGCCCTGCGTCCGGGGCCGCGGTTTTCGCGCACGGGTTCGACGGCGACGACTTCGTCGGACCGCACCCAGATTCCGTGGCCGAGGGGAATGAGCTGCCCTGCCTGGATTCGCATTTCGTATACATTCTACACAATGTTTCGAAGTGGCTGGCAGGGCTGAAGGCCCGCGACTGGTTGCCGCTTGCCCCTTGACGGGCAGGTGCTTTGATTGCCGCTATGTCGCTTTCTTCACAGTCGTCGGCCGCGGTGGCAGTGCTGCAAATCGATGGCATGTGGCACCGGTTGTATGGGGCAGCCACCCGGCTCGTCGCGAGTGAGCCTGGTGAGGTGCCGTCGGTCCTCGCGGCGGTTGAAGCCGCCGCCGACGGCGGGAAGCATGTGGCTGGCTTCGTGACCTACGAAGCGGGAGCGGCCTTCGGCATCGACTGCCATGCACCCCCGGAGGGGCTGCCGCTGGCTGAGTTCGCCGTTTTCGACCACATGGAGCGGTACGATCCCCGGCAGCTCGCGGTAGCCGCGGCGGCAGCGGAAAGGCTCGATTGGGAGCCGTCGATGCCCGAAGAGGTCTACACCGCGGCGGTTCGTCGCATCCGGGAGCGGCTGGCGGCAGGCGACACCTACCAGGTGAATTTGACCTTCCCGCTGACCACGTCGTTCGCGGGTGACCCGCTGGCACTGTTCGCGCGGCTCGCCCGGGCGCAGCGATCCAGCTACGCAGCATACCTCGACTTCGGCCGGTTTGTGGTCTGCTCGGCGTCGCCCGAGCTGTTCTTCGCACGGGACGGGGAGCGGGTGACGATGCGTCCGATGAAGGGGACAGCGACGCGAGGGCGGACACTGGAGGAGGATCGGCGCCGAAGCGCGGCGCTTCGCAAGTCACCGAAGGAGCGCGCGGAGAACCTGATGGTGGTCGACATGGTCCGCAACGACCTCGGCAAGGTGGCCCGAACGGGGTCGGTGAAGGTCCCGGAACTGTTCCGCGTGGAGAAGTTCCCTACGGTGCTGCAGATGACATCGACGGTGACAGCGGAGACGAGTGCTTCGCTGCCCGAGCTCTTCGCCGCGACGTTTCCCTGCGCCTCGATCACGGGTGCGCCGAAGGTACGCACGGCACAGCTCATCCGCACGCTGGAGGCTGGGCCGCGCGGGGTGTATAGCGGCGCGGTTGGCTACGTCGGGCCGGGGCGGAAAGCGCGTTTCAACGTCGCCATCCGAACGGCGACCGTCGACCGGGATCTCGCACGCGCCACGTACTCCGTTGGGAGCGGCATCGTGTGGGATTCCCGCCCCGGACGGGAGTACGCCGAGTGCCTGGCGAAGGCGGCAGTGCTTGCGGCGGACAGCCGGCCGTTCGCACTGCTGGAGACCCTGCGCTGGGATCCCGAAGGAGGTTTCGCGCTGCTGGAGCGGCATCTCCGCCGCCAGGCCTCGTCCGCGCGGTTCTTCGGGATTCCATATGATCGCTCGAAGGTTCGTCAAAAACTCGCGAGCGTGACCGACAGCGGGGTGCCGCTGCGGGTACGGCTCATCGTCGACGAAGACGGGGAGATCTGCATCGAATCCGCACCGCTTGGGGCTGCAGGGGAGGCGCCGGTGCGGGTGGGTTTCGCGCGGCGGCCGGTCGACAGCTCGGACACCTTCCTCTACCACAAGACCACCCGACGCGATGTCTACGAGGCGGCCATGACTTCGCGGCCGGATTGCGATCAGGTGTTGCTGTGGACGGCAACCGGGCGTGTCACAGAGACGAACATCGGGAACGTGGCGGTCCGGCGGGAGGATGGCTGGGTAACGCCGCCCGTTTCGGACGGGCTGCTGGCAGGAACGCTGCGCGCGGAGCTGCTGGCCAAGGGGCGGCTCTCGGAATCCAGCATCACGCGGGAAGAGCTGGCGGCGGCGACAGAGATCGCGGTCTTCAACTCGGTGCGAGGGTGGCAGGCAGCGACCTTCGTGCCCGACGGGCCGCCTGCTTCGCCGGAGAAGTGGTGAGACCTCGCGAAGGAACGTGCCGGGGGATGTCGCCGCAAGTGAACCGGGGCAACTCGACCCGCTGACCCGCACCTGGATCGTCGGTTCGCCAGTCACGTTGCGGCCGAGAGCTCGCGGTTGGCAACGGGATTGGAGGTGCGCGCAGCGCCAGCGTGGGGCCATGTGCGCATCTGGCGTACCATCGAGGGGCGAAACCTCGCCGGGAGTCTCTCATGCTGCATCAATCCGTCGTCGCCTACGCGAAGCGAACG
Organism: Dehalococcoidia bacterium; assembly: GCA_023228745.1. Lineage (GTDB taxonomy): Bacteria > Chloroflexota > Dehalococcoidia > Tepidiformales > Tepidiformaceae > JALOAP01. The sequence goes on from JALOAP010000076.1 coordinate 5,484, forward strand.
CCAATCGGCCGCCTCAACGGCGCACTGGCCAGTGTCCCGTCGCCGGAGCTTGCCGGGGCTGTGGTGAAGGATGCGCTGGCGACGACCGGGATCGCGGCCGAGAGCGTCGACGAGATGATCCTTGGTTGCGTCCTTCCGGCGGGTGTCGGGCAAGCACCGGCGCGGCAGGCGGGATTCGCGGGCGGGCTGCCGAAGAGTGTGTGTGCGACGACCATCAACCGCGTGTGCGGCTCCGGGCTGAAGGCGATCATGCTGGCGGACCAGGCGGTCCGGCTGGGAGACTCGCGGATCGTGTTTGCGGGCGGGGCGGAGAGCATGACGCGGGCGCCGCACCTGCTCCCCGGGAGCCGTGGCGGGTTCAAGTTCGGCCCGGTCGAGATGCAGGACCATATGCAGTACGACGGGCTTTGGGATCCCTATGCGCAGAAGGCCATGGGCAACTTTGGCGACCTCTGCGCGAAGGAACACCACTTCACCCGGGAGGAGCAGGATGCCTTCGCCGTGCAGAGCTACGAGCGGGCCCGGGCTGCGAGTGAGAGCGGCCACTTTGCGAGCGAGATCGTGCCGATCGAGATAGCGACCCGGAAAGGTGTGACCGTGGTCGATCGTGACGAGGAGCCGTTCGCGGCGGACCTGTCGCGCATGGGAAGCCTTGGACCTGCGTTCGAAGCAGACGGCACGGTGACCGCGGCAAACGCATCGACGCTCAACGACGGGGCGGCAATCACTGTAGTGATGTCGGAAGAGGCGGCGCGAGAACAAGGGGTGCAACCCATCGCGGGGATCGTGGCGCAGGCGTCATTCGCGCAAGACCCGGCATGGTTCACTACTGCTCCGATCGAGTGCATCCGGCGAGTCCTGAAGAGGGCAGAGCTGACGACTGCAGACATCGACCTCTTCGAAATCAACGAGGCGTTCGCCGTAGTGGCTTTGGCCGCAATCCGCGAGCTCGGGCTGGACCCGGCGCGCGTGAACCCCTACGGCGGGGCAGTCGCGCTCGGGCATCCCATCGGGGCGAGCGGGGCGCGGCTGATGGCGACGCTCCTGAACGGACTCCGCGCCTCGGGCGGGCGGTACGGGCTGGCGACGCTCTGCATCGGTGGCGGCGAAGCGAGTGCGGTTATTGTCGAGCTGATCTAAACCGGGAGGCCGCATCGCGGGTGTAGACTATCGCGCAGCCCATGAGGGGGTAGCACGATGATCGGCGGACTGGTCGGGACCACGATCTACTGTGAGGACCAGGCACAGCTGGCGCCATTTTATCGCGATGTCATCGGGCTGCAGGTTCGCGCCGAGGAGCCGGGCGAGACCCATTTCGGCGGAGACGAAGGCGGCCTGCTGATCGTGGGCACGCATAGCGAAGTACATGGCTCCGCACGGGAGCCGGAGCGGCAGATCCCTTCGTTACTGACGGATGACGTGCGGGCCGAGTACGCGCGCCTCCGGGAACGGGGAGTGGAGTTTGTGGCCGAACCTGCGACTGAGGGCGGGGTCACGTTCGTGACTCTCCGCGACCCCGAGGGCAACCTGGTGAACCTGCTACAGTTCGACTAGCGGAGTATCAGCTCGACCGCACAGCAGCAGCACGCTTTGGCATGTGATCGACATCGCCGCCGCCGATGGCGCTATCGGATGCATCGATATACCCTTTCTGGCGACTTTCGTCACATACCGAAAGCTGGCGCTCCGCCACACTTGCTGGTACAAGGCTGATTGCGTGCGAATCACGCACAGCCAACACACGAGAGAGAGAGGAACAAGTTCGTGAAGTTTTCGAGGTTTCGCGCAGCATTACTGCTGGCCACACTAGCGCTTTCGCTTGTCGCGCTGTCCGCATGCGGTGGCGATGATGACGACGATTCGAATGGCGCGACCACGCCGCCGATAACGACGCCAACATCGAGCGGCGGCGGGAACGGCGACGATAACGGTGAGGAGCAGGAGATCACGGTCTCGATGGGCGACAACTTCTTCGAGCCGAAGGAGATCACCGTGAAGGTGAACCAGACCATCAAGTTCGAGGCCAAGAACGACGGTACTGCGATTCATAACATGGTCATTTTGAGTGAGGAAGCCGAAGGCAAGAACTTCTCGAGCGACGCGATCGTCCAGCCGGGCGATGAGAGCGAGTTCGAAGCGAAGTTCAGTAAGACCGGGACGTATGACTTCCAGTGTGACTACCACGTGCCCGACATGGTCGGTGTCATCACTGTCGTTGACTAACTAGTTCATCGGCTCCGCTGCTTTGCCGGGAAGGCAGCGGAGCCGAACGGCCGGAAGACCACGGAACAACTGCCTTCTAGCCCTTTCTCCCCTGTGGTGCAGGTGAGAGGGTAGGGGCAGTTTCCGAACTCTTCGCATTGAGAACAAAGGAGTAGTCCACAACATGGCAGTCACACGACGCGAGCTGCTTACCGGCGCGGCCGCGGGCACCGCGGGGCTGGTCATCGGCGGCGTCACCGGAAAGGTGATAGCAGACGATGGCGGGGATTCCGGGGGACCAACGGGCGCGGGCGGCAGGATCGACGAAATCGCAGAGGCCCGCGGCCTAGAACCCGACGACGTCCGGCGAGCGGTACAAACGTTCCTACCGCCTGGCAAACCTGACCTGGACGAATTCTTCGTCTTTTCGTCGGGTGGCCACTCGGGCCAGGTTCTGGTGATGGGCGTCCCGTCCATGCGCCTCCTGAAGGTGATCGGCGTGTTCGCACCCGAACCCTGGCAGGGCTACGCGTACGGTTCGGACCTCTCGGACCCCCTTATTGCGGGGGGAACGAACACGGAGGGCGGCGCATTCTCTGCCGACCGAGGACCGCTGACGTGGGGCGACACCCACCACCCGGCGCTGAGCGAGACGAACGGCGAATACGACGGGCGCTGGCTGTACATCAATGACCGGGCCAACGGCCGGATCGCCATGATCGACCTGCGCGACTTCAAAACGAAGCAGATCCTGGACGTCCCGAACCTGGAGACCTGTCACGGCGGCTGTTTCGTGACGCAGAACTCGGAGTACGTCCACATCTCGACGATGACGCCGACGCTGGTCGATATGTCAGACATCGAGAATTCGCTTGAGAACTACGAGAAGTCGTTCCGCGGGTTCTCGACGTTCCTGGCGCTGGACCCGGAGACGGGCTACTTCGACCTGGACCGGAGCTTCCAGATCGAGCTGCCGCCTTACAACCAGGACCTGGCGGACTCGGGGAAACTCGAAAGCCACGGTTGGGTGTTCATCAACTGCTACAACAGCGAGATGGCCGTGGGCGGCAACATGGAGGGCCAGCCGGCGCTGGAGGTGCAGGCGTCGAAGGCGGACTTCGACTACATGCACGTCATCAACTGGAAGAAGGCGGAAGAGGTCGTCAAGACCAACCACACCGTCCTGAATGGGATGCGTGTGATCCCGCTGGAGGTGGCAGTCTCCGAAGGCATCCTGCACCTGATACCGGAGCCGCGCAGCCCGCACGGCGTTGACGTCTCCCCGAACGGTGCCTACCTAACAGTGGCCGGCAAGCTCGACCCGCACGTGACGATCTACTCGTTCGAGAAGATCAAGCAGGCGATCGAGGCGAAGGACTTCGAGAAGGAAGACCCGTTCGGTGTGCCGGTGCTGAACTTCGACTCGACCGTCGCCGGCCGGGTGGAAGTGGGTGCCGGGCCGCTGCACACGCAGTACGACGACAAGGGCTACGGCTACACAAGCCTCTTCATCGAGAGTGCGATCGCGAAGTTCTCGCTTGGCGAGCCGTATCACTCGGGCGACAAGGCGTTCCAACTGGTGGACAAGGTGCCGATCCACTACAACGTTGGCCACCTCTGCACGATGGAAGGGGACTCAACAACGCCGCAAGGCAAGTACCTCATCGCGATGAACAAGTGGTCGGTCGACCGCTTCCCTGGCGTGGGTACGTTGAAGCCGCAGAACTTCCAGCTCATCGACCTCTCGGGCGAGCGCATGGAGTTGCTCTCGGACACGCCGATCGGGGTTGGGGAGCCGCACTACGTGCAGGCTGTCCGCGTGGAGAAGATCAAGGCATGGGAACTCTATCCGCCCGGGACGAGCCCGGTGACGATGGAGAAGGCCGAGAACGCCACCTTCGAAAACGAAGAGCGCGTGGAGCGGCGTGGCAATGTGCTCGAGGTGTGGGGCACCTTGCGGCGGTCGTACATCAAGCCGGACACCATCCGCGCGAAGGAAGGCGACCGCGTCATCCTGCACCTGACAAACACGGAAAAGACGCCGGACGCCACGCACGGCTTCGCCATCCCTCGCTATAACGTCAGCCTCAGTATCGACGCTGGTGAAACGATCACGCTCGAGTTTGTGGCCGACGCCAAGGGGGCATTCGCCTTCTACTGCACCGAGTTCTGCTCGGCACTCCACCTGGAGATGCAGGGCTGGCTGCTCGTGTCCTAACTCTCAATGCGGCGGGCAGGACTCGTCCTGCCCGCCGCCCAAAACGTAGCTCAAAGCCTACGGAAAGGAGCCATGATTATGACCAGTCGTCGCCGTTTCCTGATTTTGCTCGGCTCCGCCGGAGTGCTGGGAGCAGGGGCAGCGGCCGGAGTCTCCCTCGTCTCGAAAGACGAAGACGCGGTTGCGGCAGAACCAACGATTCACCTGGGCGAAGAGCCCTGCGCTACGTGCGGGATGATTATCGATGATGTCCGGTTCGCAGCTGGCTGGATCGATTCGCGTGGCAGGGAAGAGCACTTCGACGACATCGGCTGCCTGCTGGAGCGGATTGCAGAGCACGAGCCGCCGGAGAGTACGCGCTACTTCATCCACGCGTACAACGGAGATGGTTGGCTGCGGGCCGAAGAGGCACACTACGCAATTTCGGAGACGATCCGCAGTCCGATGGCGTATGGCGTGGCAGCCTTTGCAGACGCAGGCGGCGCGCAAGAC
>JALOAP010000077.1 GCA_023228745.1 Dehalococcoidia bacterium
CTATTGTAAGCCCATAGCCAGATTTCATCGTAACTGCCGTCCGTTGTTCCGGAAACGGCAGTATGAATCGTGTCTCCCGCTGTCGCCGTTTGGGTGATTTTAATTGCCTTTCCGTCCGTACTGCCGCTTAATTTACGTTTAACCACTGTTGCCATCGTTTATTCTCCTTTATGCCGCAACCGCAATCGTGAGCAGTGAGGCAGTTACATCGATTGTGAACGTTTCTCCTACATTAAGTGAAATGCTACTGCCGTAATCCCAATAGCCGATAAGTAGGTCAGTTGCGCTAGTATCGTCGTAAAGAATAACGTATCGAAAAGGTCCAATGCCTCCCGCTGTCGCCGTAATCACAACATCAGTTGTACAGGCGAGCGTATAAGTTCCCCCAGATTCCGCCGAGGAATCAATAGTCGCTGCGTGTCCGCCAGCGGTATATCCATTTGCATTTGCGGGAGGCGGGTGTTTTACTGATGGATCAAAGACAGTATCCGAAGCCGCAGTCGGTGCGGTATTGGTCAGGGCAAATCTGAGGGTGTCGCTACCCAAATTATACCCACCGTTGGCAAGCTGGGAGAGAAATTTATTGAAAAGGGTAAAGTTTACCATTGTTCTCCTCTTAAAAATAAAAAAGCCTGTAACTACCGGTATATAAACGGCAATTACAGGCTTAAAAGTTCCTTCTGACAAAGGCTTGTAAGTACCTGTGTTTCTTATGCCTCAGAAGCTGCCTGCTGCACATACGCGGAATCGTCGAACTCGATACACAGAATTTTATTTCCTGGTGCTCCGGTATCTGTGATTTTCAAAACCTGCTCGCTTGCAGTTTCCGATGCAGGATCGAATATCAGCCCCTTGTTGGTGGAATCAGGAACTCCGGTTTCCACAACAAGACCCGCAGTGTTGGTTGCCGTAACGGTATTGACCGCACTAGCCCCCTGAGATACGACAACGGTGTCGCCCACTTCGACGGTATTGGTTTGAAAAACACAGGTAACTTTGGCTACGGTTCCACGGCATGGCGCCGGAACATAGGTTGTTACCTGATCGGTATGTTCAATAATTAAGGTTTTCATTGATATTTTCTCCTTTTTGCTTAATATTTTATGTCGCTGCAATCAGCGCATAGGGGAATGTATAGGACTCTCCAGCCGTACCAGTTCCGGTTATGATATTCCCTGCTGCATACTCAACCTTGCAATCAATACCATTTTCCGCACCGCCATCAATGTCCACATCGGTGATGAGCCGGTTGTTGATGACGTGAAACTGATCCGAATTGTCGTCAATGGTCAGACCAACAGCGTGGATGACACAACCTTCGACTCGGCTGTCATACGCCGGGGCGCTTTCCACCACATCAATGCCTTCAGTAGCATTAATATAGCAGTCTTTAATGACGGTCTGGTGGTTTGAGGCAGTTCCTTCGATAGCGATACCTACTCCGAAAATGCCCGTACCGTAAGCGCCGGGGTTCTGGTAAATCTCCACTCCCTCAATTCTGACCAGTGCCGAATCAGTGATTTCCAAGGCTTTAGTATTGCCTGCCGCGGATGGCTGCATGTGGCCGCCTATAAACCGCAAACCATGACATCCAGCAGGGATGACAAATAAATCACCCGTGCCGGTAGCAGTGAAGCCCATATTGATGAACCGGCAGCCCACTTTCGCTACCGCGATGGTATGCGCACCGATAATGCGCGGATAAGGAACAAGGTCTGACCCACAACCGATAATATCGCATTTTTCCGGCAGTACGGTAAGATCTTCTTCAATCCCATCTCCGCATACAAATATACGGTTACGTCGTGCCCACCAGCGATTAGCTGCCAAACCGATGCTGGCATTGCTGGCTGTAATTGCTTCTGCGAGCGTTGAAAACGGATGATCTGCCGATCCGTCACCAGACGCAGCCACGTTTAAATCCACGAAATATACCCCCGCTTTGGGGCCGCCACCTGCATTGTAAATGGTAAGGAAATCAGACAAAGGTCTTGTCGCTCGATTCCCGCCGACAGTTAATAATAATTCACTCATTATTTTGTCCTTTCTCCCGATCTCAAACAACATCGGGACAGATTAAAGGGTTAATGGGGCGAGTTTCCCCGCCCCACGATTAGCTTACCGGTTCAGTCAGATTTGTGTGAAGTACGTGCATTTTCCGGTTGGTACAGATTAAATTCCCTCTCCACCTAGTATCTGCCGTAATGGTATCCGGCTGACCGAGCACGGATTTGTCTTTCCAGAAAGGCTTTGTAAAATTGTAATCCTTATGGCTTCTCAGGTGCAGGAAGTTCAGATTCAGTGCATAAAGATAGCCTGTGGAAACGCCGGTATCCGACACAATGGGAGCACCTTTGTGTATAATGTTATCCCATCCAGCTTCAACAGCCTTGGCGTCAGCATATCTTTGCTGTGGGTGTAGAGAGCGTTCGTACCCATCCTTCAGTGTTTGCGTAGTTACGATGAAATTCGGCAAAAAGTCTTTGATATCGCCCATGTTGGGTTGACGGAAAACTTTCTGAAGGACTTCAAACGAAATCGCTTCCGCCGTGTCAAGGACATTTGCCTTCCAATCGGGCATCTCGTCCTCATCGATTGACCCGTACTCAGTTGATGTAGTGGTATTGAACAGGTCACCTAGCCCGTTGATATTGTCGCTAGTAGCTGCGGCAGCAATCACATCGGCGGCCATTTTCACGCGGGCGGCCTTTATAATTGAATTCATATACTTCTTGGTCAGGTCAATAACGGCTTCCGCGCCGGTGTTTTGTGTCAGGTCGTCCAAATTCAACGTATTGGACCCGTAAACACCAGCCCACCGGAAACGAGCGGCATCGATGATGCTTTTTTTCGACTGATTAATAACAGTCGCTGCGCCGTAAGCGCCGGAATTGGAAGTTGTGTATTCCAAGGGCACTTTGATCATCAAACCGCCATCAACGGTTTCGTGAGGTTTGACTTCCCAGTTATCGCGCTCCAGCGCATTACCCATTAGTTTCCAGAGCAACGCAGAGGCTTTGTTTACAATGTCCTGCGGCTCGGTATTCATCCAGAAATATTCAGTAGTAGCGTTAAGTTGATTGATTAAGCTCATGGTTCTTCTCCTATCTTAAATAATAGGGGATTACGAGACCTTGAGCAGTGCCTCCATCATGCCTGCGTCGAGGTCTTTCCCCGTTACTTTTTGTTGTTTATGGTCTTGCGGGCTTTGCCCCTTCACAATCACTTTGCCGGTCGAATTTTTACCTTTTTGGAGATTTAACATCTTTTCCAGTTCGGCTTTCTCCTCGGCAAGCCGCTGCAACTCGGCTCTTGAGTCATCGCGTTCGATTTCTCGAAAAGCGGACAGCGCGTCGCTCATTCCGGTTTTATCTTTGGCGATATATTCCCTGATTCTCGCCTGCATTTCCGGGGTGTTAAAAGACGGGTTTTCTTCCAGGAACCGCTGTTGCGTATTTTTGATATCACGCTCATTCAGCTCCTTTTTGAAAATTTCCGAAGCGGCGCTTAATGTTTTTTCGTGCTGAAGACTTGCAACCAACTCAGTCCTCTTTGCAATCAGGTTTCTCAGTTCACTCTGGTAGTTGTCGGACATCGGGTCGAGTTTATCAATCGCCTTATCGACACCTGCGATTTCTGCCTCGTAAGTAGGACCCTGAGGCTCTTTGGGTTCAGGTGCTTTCCCTCCTCCAGAAGACAATTTTTCAATGGTCTGCAATAGGGTGTTTTTTTCTGTCCGTAACGCTCCCAGTTCATTGCCGTGTCTGGCAATTAACTGATCTTTCTCCGACAGCGCCTTTGCCACGTCGTCGATAGTCTTGTAAGTCGTACCGGGAATAATGGCTTCTTCATTTTGCTCATCTTTTTTGTTTGTATCCATGATACTGCTCACTTTCTCCTCGGCCTCGGTTGGGTGTGCCCGTTTCCGGGTCTCAACGTTGGGTGTCCGATAAGGGTTTAAAAGGTTAAATAAAAAAAGCCCCGATTCTCCAGTACGCTTGCACGTAGTCTCTGAAAAATCGGGGCTAATCATTACCGCCGAAGCGGATTATCAGTACCCTTATAATTTTATTATCTCACCGAAATTAATATTCTCCTTTACGCCTAAATAAGCGGAGCCTATGGCCCCTTGTGTCAAATTAACTTCGACTGTTATTGCTATTTTACCAGTTTTTTTTTGTGATGTCAAACAAATTAATTGCGTTTTGAATGCATCAACGGTAATTTGCAGGTTTTTATCCACCATAAACTCACGCTTTCGGAATTATATTGTTATCCTTCAAATACTTTTTATATTCCGACCGGGATTGCAATGGCGGCTCTCCGTGATGTTGAAGAGTTTTACAGGCTGATGAAAGCCATTTCACGTCATTGACCGAATCACATTGAATTCCGCCCAGCGAAATAACTCGCTTAGCCAGCCACCCGCATGAACACCGGTGTTTTTTTGGTACGCGGTTGATTTTGTGAAAAACCTCGTGCTTTTTACCGCATCTGCAAAGATATTCGTATATCGGCATTATATCTCCCTCTTGAATATATTTAGGCTGCTGGAGCGATGCTCTGCGTTCCTTTCGTTTGTTTAATGTCTCCCGGACCGCCCTGCGGCTGAATCAGATATTGTTTCAGGGCAATCGCCTCTTCCCTGGGGCAACCGGCATCAATCAGCACTTGCAGAGCCATATCGAGCTGTGACTCTCCACTTCTCTCGACTTCCTGCTTCCAATCCGGCATATTCAACATTTCGAGAACGTACCGGCGCGACAACAATCCACGCCCGGCAAGTTGCATCACTAAGTCTTGCTGTTGCAGTGATGTCCGTGGCATGGTCGATCCGGATTCGACAACGTAATTAAACCGTCTTCCGGCAAAGTTTGCTGGGCGGAATACTTGCATCGTCCCGCCGACATCGACGGATTCTTCCTTAATGCCAAAGTTCTGCCACAATCCGATAGCCCACCGTGACCGCTGCTCGGCGAGGTAATCAATAGCGGACGTCTTGGTCTGCATGACAACAGCATTGCGTTCTTGCAGCGCGATAATCGCGCTGGCTGCTATTACTCCGGTGGGGTTAATTCCCCGGTCGGCTTCTTCAATCTGGTAAATCCTGTCAAAGAATTTCAGGATTAAGTCCAAAACATTAAAAAAAGACGAGGGGAGATTGGGAACCTGTAAAAACTCTATTCTGGCATTAGGAGTGGTAGGCATCAGGATTAATCTACCCTCTTTCTGCATTGATTCTTCAATCATCTGTTTGGTAATTCCACAGTGTTGTTGGACAACAAGCGGCGGAGTTATTACATTTGTCACGTAATTCAGGAGCTTGGTAACAATAGAGTTAATTTTAATAATTAAATCGCCCACTTGTTCACTAGCAGAAAATCCCCATACTGATATTAAATCCTTGTAGGAATTAACGTGATACACAGGGAAGCGCCCCCACGGAAAGGTTGTCGCCGCGATTTCAGGGTCAAGATCAGGATTAATGTTAGGGTTGGCCGAATCATCTAAAACCATGAAACCACATTTTGCTGTTTTAGATTTAGTGATAGTAATCTTTCTAACGCCGTCGGGATAAACGTTGACGTTTTTAACTTCAAACTTCGGCCTGCCTTCTTCATCTGTGGCTGGGATAAATCCTTCTGCCCCATCAGAAACCATAATGGGCGTTTCCTCGCGTTTTTCCCTGTTGTCTCTAACCCAAACCTCAATTACTAAACACTTATCAATGCCTTGACCGCTTTCGGATTCCTTACGGATACTCATGGGGTCTGCATAATTTCCAATAGATTGATTGATGATTGTGGTTTTCGACTTGTATTCTTCCCGGACAGTACCCAACAGGTCGTAGGCATCGTCTTTCGCAATACCGGTAACTTTGAACGTTGACTCAATTTTTGAGACGAAATCAACGTATGCGTAACAGATATACGGCGCTTCCAGCGACAAATCATCGTAATACCCAGGACACGGGAACAGACAAAACGGGTCTGTCACCATAACATTAGGTCTTTCGACCTCATGGTCCCAGTAGGGTTTCTCGGCGGAAATGCCGTAAACTTCCATCGTTCGGGCTGTGTGGCGGGTTTTGAGCAATTGGTCTGTTTCTTTCCACCACTTTTTAAGTTGGATGGTCAAAATTTTTTCGGAATCATCATTCATCCCATCCAGATCGACAACTTCGCCGGTAGGATTACGGGACGTAATGACTGATACTGTGCGCTCCACATTGGCAAAGTACAGATTAATCGGCGTCACTGCGCCCTTCTGTTGCGGGTATCCTTTCCGTCCGGTCTGCTGTCGTCCCTGGTAGCCGCGATATAACGCATAATTATTTAACATTGCCTTTGGTATGCCCAGTCTTTCTCTCTCCAGACGGGCGATTTCAAATAATGCGAATGCGAATTCCGCCACTTCTTCGTGACCTTTGGGCGGTATGTTGTGTAAATTCCAGCGCTCATCCATTTTTCATTCCCTCATCAGGGCAATAAAAAAGCCCCATCGAAAATTGAGTTCTCAATTCCAATGGGGCCGGATATCGGCGCGATTGACTAATCGGTCTATGCGGTCAAGGGATAGACTGATGGCTATGTGTTAAAATTTTTATTTCACTTCTGTCTCCTTCTTCCAATCTTCCAGCAGTTTCAGGAGCATTTTAACACATCGTAAAATAATTTCTACAAGTTTTTTCGTTTCCGGATTCATCATGCCGTCCTCACTTCTTATGCGACCTCTTATGACCAGCTAGCGCAAATGGTGACTGAAACGACTTCCCACAGACATCGCAAACGTTCTGCCCTGGCACATCATCCGGAGGCGCAACAACCTCTGGTGGTGGCGTAATAGGCGCATCGACCACTACCAATCGGCCTTTCACTACTAACGGCGCGAGACATTCCGGACAGCACATCTCAGCCGCCAACGTCGTGGATAGTGTCAGGAAATCGATGTGGTACGGCAACAGGCAACGTACCATGCCCCCGTGGGGCGTGACATCAGGATTATATTTATCCGTTGTCAGGAAATCGCAACGCTTGCAATTCGGACATCTCACACGTAACCCTTTCATTCTCTTTTACCCCCTAATCTCTCTAAAAATTCTTTCGTTCTTCCCAACAGGGCTTTTTCTTCCTCGCTAGGCTCAGACGAAAACAACTCATCTCCCGCGCTGGGCAGCGTGAAAGCATCGCCTTTTGGACGCACAATAAACCCTTCTCCTGGCTGAGATTTACTCTTAAAAACCAGCCAGCCGCCGACAACAACGCATAGCAAAACAAGAATAACGGTCCCTATCACTGCAATCATCAACTCACTAAATGTTACCATCTCGTTCCTCCGAAACAATTCCCACAGACTTATCGTCTTGCGGGGTTAAATCCGCCTGCTCGCCACACGTAGCACAAATAAATCCGGCATCCGTGAAGATTACTCCGGGCTTCCCATTTGGCGATAAAAGCGCAGAAACCTCACGCAGATTGACCGATGGGATAAACTTGGCTTCTCCGCAACAAGCACACTTCCGCATGGGCAGCGATTGCAGCGACACCTGCATTTTAAATGCCTTTTGTTCCATTCAGTTAATCCTCCACAGTAAAAATGTTATCCCTTACTTGATCCATCCACATACATCGAACAATCAATGAATGCACCAGCCCTCCTACCGCCATTATAGCGGGGTCTCCCTTCTTGAATTGTCTGTGCTGTACTTTCAGAATTTCGTTTCCCCCGAAGGCAAAACGGTCTGATATTATCGCTTCATCAAGCGCCCGCCGATAATTTTCAAAAATATCCGGGCAGTAAAAATCCTCCGGGGGCGCAACCAGTATTGCCCCGTTATCTCCATATTTTTTTATTAACTCTTCATTCAATAGTGCCAATCGTGTGGTGTGCTTATCGGGATCACCTAAGAATGTTTGGAGTAGTGCTGGCTGCAACCCAAATCCATACTCTTCGCGTAATCTCAATATATGAGCAAACAGTTCCGAGATATGCTCGCTTTCTCCTTCTCCCATCAGGCGGAACCACGCATTTTGGATTGGTCTTTCGGACTTCACAACTGCCACTACCGCAACATAGCCAGGACGGCCTTTGTCCTTATCGGTGTCTTCCGTCGGCCAACCAATACAACCAAACAAATCGTAATACTTTTGGCCGGTATCCACATGCTCAAAATACGACGGACGCTCAACAAACGGACGACCGGTAACAATCGCCTCGTCAATTCTGGCCTGTCTCAATTCCCATGCGTCCGGCGACGTTATTTTTTTAATCTTAATCATCTATCTCATCCTTGTACTGCATACCGCCATACCCAACCGCAAAAGTGATAAACGCCGACGCTCCGTGAGAGCTCCAATCGTGCAATGGCCGATTACTTAATTTCTTCTTTTCCTCGTCGTATTCAGCGCGATAGTTCTTTAGGGCTGATATCCCCTGGGAACATTTATCCTTATCGAACCAACAGAGTGGTAAAATATTTCGTACTGCGGGAATCTGAAATTGAATGATTACATCAATGTTTTTGGCACGTTTGACGACAATAACTGGGTTAATTCCCAAGTCTTGCGCAATTTCCCGGCGCGACTGGGCAATCGCGGAGTTAGTCATCTCGCGGGCGTTGGCGTCATGCGGCATATAATGATTACCGTATTCATAGTGTTTGGATTCCAGAATTTCGGCGTAATGCTCCAGCCCGTAACCGGAGTTTTCGTAATAATCAACGACGTGGTGCTTACTGCCGATATGCTGGATAAACCAGATTGACATCGAGTCATCGACGCCCAGATCCCAAAATGTATCAACTTCGATTCCTTCCTGGTATTGCACATGAGTAATCCTTCCCTCGTTCTCTGCCCGGACCATTTGCTTGGCAAAATACGCGCCCAGCACGGCGCCCTGAAACGAGCACATATATTCCTGCTGGTACATCGCCTCGCCCATGTCATCGCCAAACGTGGCAATAAGCTCAGCCCTGATTTGACGCAGTTTTTCAGCAGTAAATACTGGCGTTTGACGCGCCGTAAGTATTTCGCCGAACCATCCCGGTGTGGACATAGCCATGCGCACCAGTGAGTGAAAATGGTTGTCTCCGCGTGATGTTGAAATAAACGCAGCCCAGCCGCCGTTTTCCTCAAGTATTGGTGATAGATACGCCCAGCATTGCGGGTTACTTAGTGCATATTCCGAGAATGTTATCCCAATCGGTGGTGAACCTACCAGGGCATTATACGTATCCGATCCCACCAGTTGCCAGGTCGAGCCATTGACAAACTCAATAAACATATCGGTATTCCGTATGCTCTTGCGGATTTCCTGTGGAAATGCCTCATCGATTCTTTTTCTGCCGGTGCGTGGATTGACGGCCTCCCAGATAGCTTTTCGACATTGCTTATATTCAGGCAGTAAATGCCAGTAATTCCCGACACGCTCAAACGCTTTCGTGGAACTCGTGTACAGGCATATTTCGTCTTTTCCCCAGCGCCTATGAGCGCATTCAACGGCGCGTAAGCCGGGGCGATCCTGCTGTAAATATTCCCACAATCCCATCTGGTCATCACGGGGTTCCCAGTTATTTGCCGGTAGTTCTGTCATTTTTTCTTTTTGCTCCGGTAAAATTTTTTTATAGTAATATTAAGGGGTTGCAACAAATCAACTTCTTTCTTATCGGTAAATAACTTAAAATATTTACCGAGGCGTTCTAGGTTCGACCCCTTATCTGGTAGTTTAATTTTGGTGAGCACAGCAACACCATCTTGTTCCTCCCCGACAATTTTATGGTACGTTTCTATGGACGAAATAACGGCAGCATCATCAGGGTTAATCTCATCAATCGGTTTCAACCGGCCATCAGCATCAAAAAATCTTCGTGGGTCGTAAAATGACAGTTTTGCAATTTCTTGCAATACTCTGTCTCCAGATATTTCGAGCCGTTTATTTCTCTCATCACGTAACTCCTTAATTCTCTTCTTAATGTTAGGATTTGCAAATATTTTAGACGATTCAGTTCTTGCGGAATCATAATTCTTAGTGCCATAAGTGTGCATATACGCCCGCACCTGATTTTCAGCGAAATCTGCAACAAATTCACGGCATAACTGCTCTTCCTTCGCGCTTAATGGTTCCTCTGCGGTGATTTTTTTAACCTTACGTTTAACTGTTTTTTTCTTGACAGTTTTTCCGGGTTTCTTTCCCACTGTTAATCACTCCTTCAGCAATCTCATTCTAGCGTTGGCCGTCTTGATTGCCAGTGCTTCATCTCCCGTATCCTGGAGCACTCTATTCGCAATCTGCGCGGCCTTTTTTGCCTGCTTATCGGTTAAATTCTTATTGTGCTTTCGCTTAAATTCTTCTGCTGTCCAAGGCATAATAATCACCAGAAATAAC
>JALOAP010000078.1 GCA_023228745.1 Dehalococcoidia bacterium
GGGCGACAAGCTCAGTCGCGATGGACTGGCGGGCGGCCACGTCCATCGTGCCGTTCGCTGCCTGGACAGCCAGCTCGCGCGAACGCTGGAGGATGCTGTGGATCTCGTCCATCGCGCCTTCAGCAGTCTGGATCATCGAGATGCCGTCGTGGGCGTTGCGCAGGGCCTGGGCGTTGCCGCGAATCTGGCTGCGCATCTTCTCGGAGATGCCGAGGCCAGCAGCGTCGTCCGCGGCGCGGTTGATGCGGTAGCCGCTGGAGAGCTTTTCCAACACCTTGCCCATCTTGAGCCCGGTGGTGTTCAGGTTACGCTGTGCATTCAGCGCACCAATGTTGGTAACGATCGAAGACATCTAGTTCGTCCCTCTCGATTCCACTGCCCCTGGGGGGCACCCGAGCTGCGATTGTGGGATTTGCGGCCCGGTGTTCGTCTTGGTTATCGAGATGCGCAGAGAAGCACGAGGGGCCGAAACGGGAACTGGAGAGTAGAAGAAAAGTAAAGGCCCGGCTGAGTGGCCGGGCCCTGCGGGTACTACCGAAGGAAGTTCAATAATGTCATGTTCGAGGTGCGGCCGATCGCCTGCAGCGCTGCCTGGAAGGCGACGTCCTGCGCGGAGAGCTGTAGCACCGTCTCTGTAATGTCCGCGTCCTCTATTTCGGCGCGGAGCATCTGCAGGTCGGTATCCGACTTTTCGGAGAGCCGCTGGGCAGCCTCGAACCGGTTCACCCGGGCGCCAATTTCCGCGCGAACGTCGATCATGCGGTCTATCGCCGTGTCGAGCACACTGATGCTGGCTGCGATCACGGAGCCCGTCGCGCCCGTGTTCAGGTTGTCGCGAAGTGTGAGCAGTTCGTCGAAAATGTTCCCAAAGACGGCAACTCCGCTGACATTCACGGCCACCTTGTCTTGCTTCGAGATCTGCCGGATGCGTTCGCCGGTGTCGCCCACGAACGTAATCGCCGTTGGTGGCGACCCCGTGACGTCGTATGCGGGTGTCCTTGTCTGGTGCCCGCTGAAGATGTAGGCGCCGGCGAAGTTGGTGTTCGCAAGCTGCGCCAATTGGCCGATAAGCTGGTCCACCTCTGCTGCGATCGCACCGCGATTGTCGGGGCCGAGCGGCCCGTTCGCCGCCCGGATGGTCAGTTCCCGGACGCGCTGCAGGGCATCGGTAGCGCCATCGAGTGCGGCCTCGGTGGCATTCATGAAGGCGACGCCGCTGGAGAGGTTGCGACGCATCTGCTCTTCGAAGGCGATGTCGCGGCGATGGCCCAGCGAGAGCACCGTGCCTGCCGGGTCGTCGCTCGCGCGGTGGACCTTCTTCTCGGTGGCGAGTTGCCGCTGGAGCAGGTCCAGCCGTTCGGTGACGTTCTGGAGGTAGCCCAGGCGGGCGGTGAGCCGTGACTGTTCGGAAACGCGCATCGTTACACCGCCATCCGGTTGATCAGCGTGTCGAGCATTTCGTCGATCGTGGTGATGACACGCGCAGCCGCCTGGTATGCGTACTGTGCGGCGTGAAGGTTTGCCACCTCTTCATCGATGTTCACGCCCTGGACCGACTGTCGCATCGCTTCGAGGTGGTTCGTCAGCAACTGGTTGGACGCCGCCAACCCCTGGACGCGGCTCACATCCGCCCCAAGGACAGCGACCATGCTCGAGTAGTACTCCTCGAACGTCTGCGTCCCCAGCGTCGCCTGCATCTGGAGCTCGGCGATTTGGAGGGCAACCGAGCCATCGCCCGGCTTCCCGGCGCCACCCGCCGCTGCGATCTTGTTGGGGTCGGACAACAGGTCGGCGTGGAGCGCGATATCGGCGGCCCCGGTGCCGCTGAAGAAGTCCCTTTCCGGGCCCGGAGGGCCGGCCAGGTCATCCAGGCCGTAACCTGTCTTATGTAGCGTGTTCACGGATTCGATGAGCTTCGCCGCCAGGGTATCGAGCTTCGCGATGAGTGCCGGCATGTCCGTATCCCGGGCATCGAGCAGGCCTCGAAGCTCCCCACTCGAAACATCCACAGCGACGCCGTCGCTCACGAACTGGAGGTTCTTCATCTCCGGGGTGCCGCCATCGCCGACTACTTCGACTGCATACGACTGGGCCCCGGAAACCAGGTCGTGGTTACCGAGCTTGACGGTCACGGTGTGGTCCGATTCCTCCGTGACGTCGATGTTGCCGATCTCTGCGAGCTGGTCGAGCAGCAAGTCTCGCCGGTCGCGCAGGTCATTCGCCATTTCGCCGGAGAGCTCGACCTGCTTCACCTGGAAGTTCAGCTGGGCGAGTTCGTCTGCGATTGCATTGATGCGGAGGCCCATGGCATCGACCTGGTAGTTCAGGTCATCACGCTGCTTCGTCAGGTTCGAATGGGCGCGTTGGATGCGAGAGGCGAGGGTAGTCGTCGTATGCACCAGGGTGGTGCGGGCCGCGCTGCCTTCCGGGTCGTTCACCACGTCGTGCCACGCGTTCCAGAACTGCGCCAGCATCGCAGCGAGGCCATCGTCGCTCGGGTCGTTGAAGACGAGTTCGGCCTTTTCGAGCGCCTGGGCCTGCGTCTCCGACTGCGTTCGCTGCCCGAGCGCCTGGCGCTGCTGGTAGTCGAGAAAGATATCGCGCACGCGATTGACGTCGCTGGCATCGACACCGAAGCCGGTGCGGCCAAGCAAGGCGTCGCGCGTGAAATGGTCACTCCCATCGATGCCCAACGGACGCAGGAGCACGCGCTGCCGCGAGAAGCCCGGGGAGGTCGCGTTCGCTAGGTTGTGCGACGCGACGTCGACGGCGAGCTGGTGCGCGCGAAGCGCTTTGACGGCGATATCCAGACCAATCGAAATTCCCATCGGTTTCCCTACGCGCTCCGCGAAACGATACCGCGCGACTGGTGCACTTCCTGCTGGCCGGCCGCCCCATAGGTGGGCGACGAAAGCCCGGCGAGGAGCCCGAGCCAGCGCTCGCGCAGCTTCACCGCATTCAGGATGAGGCGGGCGTTATCGTCCTGGGCGGTGCGAAGCTTCGCAGCCTGCTCGAGGAGCCGTTCGTGCGCGTCGCTGATTCCGTTCACGCCAAGACTATCGGCAAGCGGCACGAGCTCATCGAGGGCCTGGAAGTGACCAAGGCGTGACGTCAGTTCAGTCCGCGCTTCTTCGAGCGCGTCGATCTGGCTCACCACCCCGAGCATGCGCTCGCTGAGGGCGTTCATGGCATCGAAGTCCGAGCGGATGATCGCCCGCTGTTCGGAGAAGGCCAGGCTCACAAGTTCCGACAGCGCGCGCTCTTGCTCGAGCATCAACTCAAGCAGCTTCTCCAGCAGCCCAACCTTCTCATCCATATCGCTACTCGAAGGTGCCGGTGGCGGCGAGCCGGATGGCGATCTCGCGCGCGTCGGAGGAGTAGGCGCCGCTGGCGATCGCTGCCTTTAGTGCCGCGACCTGGCGCATGCGGACTTCGGGCGAATTCGCCACCGCTCGTGCTGTCGCCGCCACCATCCGACCGCGATTCGAGAGACTCACGTGATCGAGGTCGTTCTGTGGGCTTTCGCCAGCGCCGTCCTGCCGGCCAGCTGTCTGGTCTACACCGCCAGCCGACTGCCCCTGGCTGGTTCGGCTTGAGATGAGTGGGTTTAGTCCGTCTATCCGCGTCATAGTCGGTTCTCCTAACGGGTCAGATTGGTGGCGAGAGCGAGCATCTCGTCTCCTACCTGGAATGACTTCAAAGACGCCTGGTAGGCGCGTTGAGCAATGATCATGGTCGTGAACTCCTCCGCCATGTCGACGTTAGAGCCTTCGACCGCACCGGGGACGATGGCCGCGAAGCCATCGGCGCCGGGAACGCCCTCGGTACGTGCACCGCTATTCACGGTTTCGCCGTAGAGCCCGTCGCCGAGCTGGACGAGGCCCTGCGGGTTCGCGAAACGCGAGAGCGTGAGGCGGCCGACCTCCTGGCGTTCGCCCGCTTCGTCCAGCGCCGTAATGCGGCCGGTCTGGTCGATAGCGGGCTCGCGATAGCCAGCCGGCAGCGTCACGGGCGGTTCCAGGAAGCGACCACCGAAGGCGACCACGTTGCCATCCGCGTCGACGCTGAGCCCTCCGAAGCGGGAGTACACCACCGCACCATCGAAGTCGCGGACGGCGAAGAAACTGTCATCCGTGATCGCAAAGTGCAGGGGGTCATCCGTGTGCTGGGGAGCCCCACCAAGGAAGACCCGGTCGGTCGTCGTCTCGGCGACGCCCAGGCGCCCGCCCTCCGGCGGGATGGCTGGCACCGGTGCGCCCTGGTGGAGTGCCCGGGTCCGCTTGAAGCCAGCGGTGTTCACATTCGCGAGGTTGTTCCCCACGACATCGAGCACCGACTGGTTATGCATCATGCCGCTGGCGGCTGCGCTAAGAATCGTAGGCATCGCTTACCGTCCCCAACTCCCGAGCTGGCTGGCCGCCTGGTCGAGGGTGTTGTCGAGTGTCGAAAGGACCGTCTGGTTCGCCTGGTAGGCGCGCTGCACGGTCAGCATGCTGGTCATCTCTTCCACAAGGTTGGAATTCGAACGTTCGATGAAGCCCTGGCGGACACCTCCCGCCGGCACCCCCTGGCCATCGGCCACGAAGTAGGCTTCACCCGAGCGCGTCAGTTGCGCTGGTGTGAAATCCATCACCTGGAGTTGCGCGACGAACGCGCCGCCACTGGTGATAACGCCATCGCTGTCCACTTCAACCGCACCCGCAGGCAGGTTGATCCTCCCGCCCGCCACGTCCAGGACGTAGTAGCCGTGGCTCGTGACCAGGTCGCCATTCGCATCGCGTCCGAAGCGGCCGTCGCGGGTGTAGAACAGCTCTCCGCCCGGCGCTTCCACCGCGAAGAAGCCGCGGTCGGTTGCCAGGTCGAGCTCGTTCCCGGTCTGCTGGAGGGGGCCACTGGAAAAGTCCGTGCTGAACTCGGCGATGAAGCTCCCCGTACCGATTTGACCGACGATCGCATCGATGCGCGATGGCAACGGCGCAGGCACACCGGCCTGTTGCGAGATGAGCACGTCCGCGAACGACTGCTTGGCAGCGATTTCGCGCTTGTAGCCCGCGGTGTTCGCGTTCGCGATGTTGTTCGCGAGCACGTCCTGGTACCGCCAGGCAGCGTCCATCGCTGTGAACGCAGAATAGAGTCCCTTGATCATGCCGCCCTCCGCCGGCGACGCCGGACGCTGAAGAGGATGAGTGCTGTGCCAGCCATCACGCTGGCGGTCGTAATGATGCGCCCCCAGGGCGTGCCGGCCGGGGGTTCACCCGTTTCCGGCAAGTGCGAAGGTCGGATATCTCCGGCAGCGCTGCCATCGGGGCTATCCCCGATCACGGTGAATCGTCCGGCTATAGATCGCCCTTCAGGGACCTGATCCGCTGCCGTTTCCGCCGTTCGAGCGGCGATCAGGAAGAGGTTGTAGTCGTAGCGGTCGAGGCCGATGAGCTTCGTTTCGTAGGCACCAACGCCCGAAGACTCGACCGGGATCTCTCCGATCCGGAGCGCCGATCCGTCGGGCGCGACCATCCAGCCTTCGTAGCTCACGCCCGCCTGCGGGGGCAGGTTCTTCACTTCGACACGTGCATAGGCTTCTGCGAAGCTGAATTCCAACACCCCCTCCGCGTCCTTCGGACCGTAGTTCGAAACACCGGAGAGGTAGGTCAGTTTCACCAGCTGAGGCACACCGTTGGCGCGAGCATCCGCCGCTCCTCCGACGAGGCCAAGCAGCACGAGTGCCACGAGGGCCACCAGCATTCCGCTCCTGGACATCAATGTAGTACTCCCTGGCGGCGCAGCAGCAGCCGCACTTCTTCTTCGCTCCGGTTCATCCGCCGCGCGAGAGACGGTACATCCACGCCAACTTCGCTCACCCGCGCAGCGACGGACCGCGAATCGCGGGAGAAGGCTGCCTGTGGCGAGGGAGCGTAGGCCTGCCGGGCGGCCCGCTTTACCACCGCCTGGGAGGCCGCCGGTTCAATAAACCGGCGGGGGCGAGGCTCCTTCCGGAGCCGCTGGATCTCTACATAGAGGTAGCCGAGCGCGCCAAGGCAGACGAGCTGCGACACGGCGAGCAGGGCGACTGCATCGTTCATGATTTGCCCCCTTAGGCCGCGCGGTCCCGTTCGAGGCGCGCGCGCAGCCGGCCGAGCGCACGGCCGTGTAGCTGGCACACTCGCGATTCGGAGATGTCGAGAATTTGCGCGATCTCCTTCATCGTCATCTCGTCCTTGTAGTAGAGGCTGACGATGAGCCATTCCCGCTCTGGCAGCGTCTTGATGGCACCCGCGAGTGCGTCCACCATCTGGCGCTTCTCCATCCGGTTGGTGAAGTCCTCTTCGTTTGGATCGGGTGGCATGTCGGAATAGCCGGAGCCATCCTCGTTATCGTTCCGATCGAGCAGCCCATCGAGCGAGACAGTCACCCAGCTCGAATCGACGAGCATGGTGTTGAACTGCTGGCGCGTCATACCCATCGCGTCGGCAAGCTCCGCATCGGTGGGCTCGCGGCCCAGCGTGCCAGTCAACTCGCGCGTCACCTGCTCCAGGCGCTTTGCCTTCTGCCGAACGCTCCTGGGCAGGCGGTCCAGGCCGCGCAAGGCATCGATAATCGCCCCGCGGATGCGGCTGATGGCGTAGGTCTCGAACTTCACGCCGCGGCTGTCATCGAAGCGGTCCAGCGCCTCGATGAGCCCGATCGTCCCGTAGCTCAGGATGTCCTCGTAGTCGAGGATCGCCGGCAGCCCGATAGCGAGCCGCCCCACGACGTACTTCACTAGCGGCGCGTATTGCTGAATCGCGGCATCGCGGTCCAGCGGCATGCTCCGCGCCTCACTGGCAACAGCCATTGGAGTCCCTCCTCACGGCATTACTCATCGTCCGCGTCCCCGGGGATGTCCCCTTCAGCGTGTTCCTCGGTGGCGGGATCCGCCGGTGGTTCTTCCTCCGGCGTGGTGCTCGCCAGCGCTGGATGCCAGCCGACGGTTAGCACCGCTTCGGCGCCAAACGCCAGGACGGTGAAAAGCACGAAAATGAACACCGCTCGCATGAGCGAATAGTCGAGCGTTGTGCCAGCGCGCTGTCCGAGCCAGGCGCTGCCAACTGCGATCAACAGCGCGAAGTAGACGCCGTAGCGCGCCACGGTGAAGGGCCGGAAATTCGTCACAACTGCCCCCGCCGCCGCATCTCGAGCTGTCGCCGCATCAGGAAGCGGGCGATCTTGTCGCGCTCGCTCAGGTGGATGTCCGCGAACACGCAGTGGATGCGATAGTTGCGGTTCTCGGGCGCTGGCGGGTCGTTACCGACGACGCGCATGCGCGCCCGCACTTCGCCGCACTGCGGCAGTTCCATGTGCAGCCCAAGCCACTCTCCCGGGATACCGGGGGTGCGGGAGCTCAGGCAGACGCCGCCCTCGCTGAGATCGACCACCGTGCAGTTCAACGACAATCCTGGCGATGCATCGATGCGCTCCTTGTCGAGCACGATGCTGTACACGGAGATGGGGCGAATGGCGATGGGCAAGCGGAAGTAGTTACGGCGGTCGGCATCTTCGATGCCGGCAGGGAGCGCCAGGTACTGCCACTGCCCGTCGCGAGACATCCCTTTTGTCTCGGTGGCGAAGCGCCCGCGACGGCCGCGGAAGAAGTACTCGCAGTGGATGACCGCGCCGGAGGGCAGTGGCCGTTGCTGCAGGCGCTGCATGGGCACAAGCACGGCGAACCGCTCGTTGCCAACGTCTTCCACCCGGGTTGCGAACGCCTCCACTTCCCCTCCGATCAAGACTTCGACGCGTAGTGATACGCCCGGCACAAGCCCCTGGGCCCGGAACGGATTGTTACGCGCTTGTGATGAGACGCCCATTGGTTCTGTCCCCTGAGGTTCCTCGGAGAATCCCTGATGCCAGCTCAAGCGGCTCCAGCGTCTCGATCCCCGTACTTATGTCCCTCCCTGAGCTTAAGAAGGCCACCCCCAGCCCAGACTGAACAGCTAGGGAGAATACCGGTGTCAGGTCGGTGGCAAGGTCCGCCCCGGTGATCACACAGCCAGAAAGGCGGCGGGCGACGTACTCCCGCACCTGTGCTTCCAGCGCTTCCCGCTGCCAATGCGCCGGGAGCGCGAGGTAGGCATGGTGGGCGCTGGACAGCCCTCGCGGGGGCTTCCACGGGCCCGCGGGCACATCCACGAAGAGGCAGGTCCCTCTGCGCGAACGCGCGGCGAGGTTTGCGATCTGCGAAGGATCAGTGGCATCAGCCACCGGCAGGCCGGTCGCCTCGGCGTGGGCGTGGAGCTGGTCACGGCTGCGGTTCGTGTCCGCAGCGACGAGCAGTGCCTCCCGTCCGGCGTCAGCGCAGTCGAGTGCCATCCGCATCAACGCCGTCGTGCGACCCGCACCCGCGGGCCCCTGGATCGTCACCAGTGCCGTCTGCAGCTCCTCCGGATAACGGACCTCGAGTGCGCCCAATGCCGCGACGAGGCACTGCAGCGCATCGCCCTCCTGTGGCGCAGCCTGCCTCACCCGCTCGGCGGCCCGCTGGGAGAGTCCGGCAGCACGCAGCTCAGCAACGACGGGGTCCCTATCGCTGGCGAAATCAATGATCGCCGGGAGGGGACGTGCAACGTCCCCGATTGGGCGTGGGCGCGTACGCATCGCCCAGTCGTGCGATGGCGGTGCCTCGTCCTCAATCTCGTCGAGCCCTCCGAAGGGGATGCGGCGGGCTTCGTCGAACCCACCGATCGTGCGAGGGCTGGCCGGAGCCTCCTTTGCAACGAAGCCCGCAAACCACTCCTGCTCGGGGGCAGGCACGCTTTCCACGGGCACCGGGTCCGAGAGGTCGACCGGCGGCTCGAGGGATTCGCGCGCGGCCAGGTCCTCAAGGTCACCGACGGTGCAGCGCTCTTCCAGCCCATGCAGGTAGCCCAGGACGCCGTCGACCATCGTCCGCTGCAAATCCAGCGAAAGACCCGGTTCGGCGTTGGGCGGCGCGGCGAGCAGTTCGATAAGCGGCTCCGCACCATCCCGCATCAGGCTGCGGGTGCGCACGATGATGGCGTCCGGGCCGAATTCCGCGCGCACGCGCTCGTAGAGCCGCCGCATGTCGCTACCGATGAATCGCTTCGTTTCCACCGACGTTCACCTCGATGCTCCCGGCCGCTTCGACGGCCGTCTGGGGCGTGATTTCCGCAAAGGAGAGGACCGTGACGTTGGGCAGGCGCCGTTCGAGCAGCCGCCGCAACGCCAGGCGAATGCGTGATGAGCAGAGGATGATTGGGTCGCGGCCAGAAGAGGCCACGCGCTCGACTTCCGAGCCAATGACGCCAAGCAACCGCTGGAGTTGCCATGGCGGCATCGCCACGGTGCTCCCGCGCTCGGTTTGCTGAATGGCACTGGCGATCTCATCCTCCGTGCGGGTGCCCACGGTGATGACGTGCATCGCACCGAGGTCGTCGGCGTACTGGCGGCTGATCTGCCGGGCAAGTGCCGCGCGGGCGTACTCCGTGAGCAAGTCGACGTCGCGCGTGAGCCGGCCGTGTGTGGCCAGCGCTTCGGCGATGGTGACCAGGTCGCGGATCGAGACGCGCTCCGCGAGGAGGTTCTGCAGCACTTCCTGCACTTCGCCGACCGTGAGGGTCGAGGGCACGAGCTCTTCGACCAGCGCGGGGTATTCGTGGCGCAGGTTTTCGAGGAGGTTCTGCACGTCCTGGCGGCTCAGCAGGTCGGGTGCGAAGCGCTTCACGAGCTCCGTAAGGTGGGTGGCCAACACCGACTCGGCGTCGACCACGGTGTAGCCAAGCAACTCCGCCCGCTCCTTCTGATTCGCAACAATCCACTTGGCGGGTAGCCCGAAGGCGGGCTCCTGCGTCTCGATGCCGGGGATGTCGCCCTCCGCCGTGCCGGGGTCCATAGCAAGGTAGTGGCCCGGTTGCAGAGAGCCACGGGCAATCTCGACGCCACGCAGCTTCACGACGTAGGTGTTCGGCGAATGTACCAGGTTGTCGCGCACGCGAACCGTCGGCAGCACGACGCCGAGGTCGAGCGCCAACTGGCGGCGGATCATGGTGATGCGCCGGAGCAGGCCACCACCAGACTGCTCGTCGACAATCGGGATCAGGCCGTAGCCCACCTCGATCTCGATCGGGTCGACGGACATCATCTGGATGACTTGCTGAGGTCCAAGCTGTTCCGGTTCCGCAGGCGGCGCGACGGGCACCTCGGCGGCGGCCAGTGCTTCGGCGTCCTGGGACCGCTTGATCATGTACCCGCTCGCCGCAACCAGCCCCGCGACCGCAAAGAACGGGAGCTTGGGCAGGCCCGGCAGCATGCCGAAGATCGCCAGCGTGGTACCCGCGATGAGGAGCGGCCGCGACTGGCCCGAAAGCTGGTCGAACATC
>JALOAP010000079.1 GCA_023228745.1 Dehalococcoidia bacterium
CCAGACCGATCCCGTCTTCCAACTCCTTCCTCAACCCACGGCACTGGTCTCGCGAAGGCGGCGCCTCAAACGTTTCAACCCGGCCTTCGCCGCAGCCCTGGGAGGCGACCAGGAAGACCTTCGCCATGCCGACCTGGGCGACCTGGTCTGCCAGGAGGATCGCGAGGGGCTGGTCCGCGCCTTCGACGCAGCGCTGCAGGGCACCGCCGGCGAGCACGAAGCACGCATCCAACGCCCGGACGGGGAACGCCGCCCGTACCGCTGGCAAATGGCGCCCGGCCCGGCCGGCGAATACGTCGTCGTCACCGGCACGGAGACCACCGGTACGCACAGCACACCCCCCGCGCCCACCGATGCGGCAGCCCCGGACAGTGAGCAGCTCATGGCGCTCATCTATGGCTCCGCCGTCGTCGGTATCGCCCTCACCGACGTGGCCGGGCGGTTCATCCGCACCAACGCTGCCTTCGAGCGCATCACCGGCTACGCGTCTGCCGACCTTGCGGGCCAGCATTTCGACCTGCTCTTCAGGGAGGAGCAACGACCCCTGGCGCACGACCGCCATAACCGCGTCATCCGCGGCGAACCGATTCTCAATAACCATGTAGACCTCGACCTCTTCCGGCGCGACGGCGTACGCATCGTCGGCAACTGGGGGCATGCCCGCGTCGTGGGGCCAGCCGGCGAGATCCTGGTGGTCACCACCCTGACCGACGTCACCGAGCGCCGCCGTGCCGAGCGGGCCCTCCGCGATGCGAAGGAGCGCTTCGAAATCGTCGCCGAGGCCAGCAGCGACGCGATCTGGGACTGGAATATCCCCGGTGGCGAGTGCTGGTGGAACAGCGGGCTCGAGCGCATCATCGGCTCCCCCGGCGACCGCGAGCGGAGCCGCCCCGAGTCCTGGCTGTCGCGCATCCACCCGGACGACCGCGAGCGCGTGGAACAGAGCCTCGCCGGCGTCCTCGCCGGGACGGAAAACGACTGGGAGCAAGAGTACCGCCTGGTGCACGCCGACGGATCTATCGCCCGTGTGCTCGACCGTGGCCGCGTGATGCGCGATGAGCACGGTACGGCTGTCCGCATGGCCGGCGCCGTCATCGACCTCACCCGGCAGCGCGAAGCCCAGGACGCCCTCCGCCGAAGCGAAGAACGCTTCGCCCGCGCATTCTTCTCCTCGCCCATCGCCCTGAGCCTGACGACCCTGGAGGATGGCCGCTACGTCGATGTGAACGACGCCTTCCTCGACATGTACGGCTTCCTGCGCGAGGAGGTCATCGGCAAGACATCGCGGGAACTCAATGTCTGGGGCGACGCCGGGGACCGCGATCGCATCCTGCGGGAGCTCCGAGCGAACCGCGGTTCCCTGCGCGAATTCGAAGCGCCCTACCGCACACATGCCGGCGAGATCCGCACTTCCGTGACCTCCTGGGAAATCATCGAAATCGAGGGACAGCAGCACCTCCTGTGCATCGCAGCCGACGTGACGGCACGCCACCGCGCGGAGCAGGCGCTGCGCGAGGCGGAGCAGTACCGCCGCTCGGTTGTCTCGGCAGCCCCCGTCATGCTCCTCGCCCTCGACCTCGATGGCCGGTTCACGCTGGTGGAGGGCACCGGCCTGCAAGCACTGGACCTCGAACCCGGGACCCTCGTTGGGAAGAGCGCCTGGGAACAGTTCGAATCGACACCAGCGCTCACGGCAGCCATCCGCCGCACCCTCGCCGGCGAACAGCTCGCACTCGAAGTCATGCTCGGCAAAGTCGCGGCCGAGATGCGCCTCTCGCCCCTGCGCAACGAGAATGGCGACGTCACCGGTGCAATCCTCGTTGGCACCGACGTTACCGCCCGGCGCGAAGCAGAACAGGCTCGCCAGCTCGCCGAGGACCGCTTCAACGCCATCGTCGCAAACATGCCGGTCATCGTCTGGGCCACCGATGCCCGGGGCCTCTGCACGTTCTCCCGCGGCGGCGCCCTGCAGGACGGGGTCCTCATGCCCGGCCTCGCCGTGGGCCGCGATCTCTTCGAACTCTACGCCGATAACCCGGCCGTGGTCGCGAACCTCCGCCGCGCACTCGCCGGCGAAGCATTCAGCGCCACCGTCGAATCCCTCGGCCGCTGGTACGAGACCGTCCACACGCCCATCCGGGAGGGCGGCAAAGTCGTCGGCCTCATCGCTGTTTCACTCGACATCACCCATCGTCGCGAAGATGATCTGAACCACAGGCTCATGGCCGAACGGCTCCGGAGCATCGCGTCCAACGCTCCCGTCATCCTCCTCGCATTCGACCGCAACGGCCGCTTCCAGCTCGCTGACGGCGCCGCTCTCGGACACTTCCAAATCAACCCGGAGGCGCTGATCGGCCGTACCGCCGCCGAGATTTTCGGCAAGGACTCGCCACAGATCGGCGACATGAAACGGGCGCTCGCGGGCGAAGAGTTCTCCATCGTGCGGGAGTTCGCCGGCCGCACATGGGACACCCACCTCAGCAACGTCCGCGACGAATCCGGCGAGGTCGTCTACCTCATCGCCGTTGCCACCGACATCACCGAGCGGCGACGGACCGAAGAGGCGCTGCTCCAGGCGCAGAAGCTCGAAAGCCTGGGGGTGCTCGCCGGTGGCGTCGCCCACGACTTCAACAACCTGCTCGTGGGCATCATGGGGAACGCGGGGCTCGCGCTCCTCGACCTGCCGGAGGGATCACCCGCCCGCGAAGCCATCCATGCGATCCAGACCGCCGGGCAACGTGCCGCCGACCTGGCGCGCCAGATGCTCGCCTACTCCGGCAAGGGCCGCTTCGTCATCGAGCCCGTCGACCTCAATGCACTTGTCCACGAGATGGGCCAGCTCCTGCGCGTTTCGATACCGAAGAACGCGACGCTCCGCTATGCCCTGGACGCCGGCCTGCCGCCGGTCGACGCCGACGCCACCCAGCTCCGGCAGGTGGTGATGAACCTCGTGGTCAACGCCGCCGACGCTATCGGCGAACGCGACGGCATCATCACCATCGCCACCACCCTCGTCGAGGCAGACCGCGCGCTCCTTGCAGAGTCCTTCCTGTCGCCCGAGCTGGAACCCGGGACGTATGTCTCGCTCGAAGTCCGCGACACCGGCGTCGGCATGGACGGGGCCACCCGGGCCCGCATCTTCGACCCATTTTTCTCGACCAAGTTCACGGGGCGCGGGCTTGGGCTCGCGGCCGCGCTCGGCATCGTCCGCGGGCACAAGGGCGCCATCCGCGTGAACAGCCAGCCCGCTGAGGGTTCGGTCTTCACGCTCCTCCTGCCCGCCTCCGCCGCCAGTGCGCCGGCCACTACGGCCGAGGAAGCCAAACCCCAGGACTGGTCGGCCAAGGGGACCATCCTCGTGGTCGACGACGAGCGCACGGTCCGCACCGTGCTCGGCCGGGCCCTGCAGCGGCTCGGCCTCGAAGTGCTCGAGGCGGAAGACGGCGCCGCGGCCGTCGAGCTATTCGCAGCGAACGCCGCCCGCATCTCCTGCGTCCTGCTGGATATGACCATGCCCCGGATGAACGGCGACGAGGCCTTCGCCGAGATGCAGCGGCTCCACCCGGGCACGCCAGTCATCCTCATGAGTGGCTACAACGAGCAGGACACCCTCGCGCACTTCCCCGATTCGCGACCTGCGGGATTCGTGCAGAAACCGTTCGAGATCACCGCACTCTGCGCGACCGTTCGCGAAGTGATCGGCCTCGATAGGCCGGCCTCCGCCTAAAACTCCACCACCTGCAGGATCTGCCGTTCGCCCCGCTCGACGAGCGGCTGCATTCGCCCAAACCACTCCTGGAACTCCGCGCCCTGGTACATCTTTTCGTCCTCGGCGCGGCTCACCGCGAGCTGCTCCATGCTCTCGTATTCGAAATCCCACGTCACCGTGAACATCCTGCCGGTGAGGTCGGTGGTGACCCTCTGGGGGGTACCCGCCACTCTCGATAGGTTTGCGCCCGCACGAAGCACCTCCAGCAGGGCATCGGCCTGGCCATACTTCGCCTGGAACGTGAGCCGTTCGATGATCATCGCGCACCTCCTTTTCGCATCCGTCATGGTAGGTGCTACAACCTCCGATGTTCAGCCCCCGGCGCAAAGCTGATATGCCCTCGGGATTGAGACGCCACGAGCGCCTGCGAGAGGATGCTGGCGAGGAATCACTCCCTCAACAGGAGGTTTGCATGACCACAGCAGAACCGAAGACCACACTTCCCGCCGCCAGCCTCGAAACTGCCCGGCGCAGCGAGACCATCGCGCAGCTTAACGCCTGCCTGGCGACCGTCTCCGACCTTGTGATGGTGGCAAAGCAGGCGCACTGGAACGTACGCGGGCCGAACTTCGAAGGTCTGCACGAGCTCTTCGAGCTCATCGCCGTCGAGGGCCGCGAGTGGACCGACCTGCTCGCCGAGCGCGCCGTGACACTTGGCGGCACGGCACATGGCACCATCCACGACATCGCTTCGGCCACAAAGCTCGCCCCCTTCCCAACGGACGAGCACAACTGGGAAACGCTCGCCCGGGAGGTGCACAGCCGCATGATCACCGCGGCGGAGCAGCTCCGCGGCTTCGCGAAGGCGATCGAAGACGAACTCGCCACCCAGGACCTCTGCATTGAAATCATCCGTGACCTCGAGAAGCGCTCATGGATGGTCGACGCGCACCTCGGAAGTCGCCGGTAGCCGGTAGCCGGTAGCCGGTAGCCGGTAAGGGAGTCGCAGGACGAGCGGGCGCGGTCAAATGGGCTGCGCCCGTTTTCTATGGCCAGCGAGGAAGAGACGTTTTGGGTCAGGCTTCAGGCGGGCCGACGACCGCCTCCCAGCAGAGATAGAAGAAGAAAAGCCCGAGAAGGATTGGCGCCAGGAACGCCGGGTGGCCGCTTTCGAAGAGGCCCCAGAGCCCGCCAAGGACCATGAGGCAGAGCGCAGCAAGGTAAACGACAAATGCTCCCCAACTGAAACTTAGCACGGCGGCCTCCTGGTCTGCGGATGCCAATCGTACCGCCACTAACGGCCCGTGTGGATAATTCCTTAGGGGTTCACTCGTAAGAACTTCGTATGAACCCGGTGAACAACGGGGGCCAGGGCGGTGCTTCGCCGTGGCCGGTACGGACGCCACTCGCACTGGCCTCCCGCGCTCACCCGTGAGCCCCGGGGCCTGCTGTTCCCGCCTGCCGGGTTAGACAGCTAACTCTTCGCGCACCTGCTGACGCGGCACCATCCCTTCGAGGATCCGTTCGAGTGCCATGGTGTGGCTGCAAACGTTCCAGTCGTTAAAGAAGTCGCAACTACAGGCCCACTCACCGTCAACGAAGGAGACGTCGTGGTCGCTGTTTTCGCCGTGGAACTGCACGCGAAGATTGTCGATCTTCATGCGATGCCGCTCGTTCGCGTACACCCGTGCCTTTTCCACTTTTCCGATCAGGCTGGAATGCATGTCGTAGAACCCTCCAACAAACACAAACGGCCGCGCACGAGGCACGGCCGTCACACTGCTCGGATGCCAGCAAACACATCCATTGCACCCTGACCCTAGCTGTTCCGTTCGAAGCCTGTCAATAGCATGTACCGGTGTCCAGAAGTTCTCCACGAACCTTGCGGGAAACCTACTCCGCGACGTATGTCACCGCGATCGTGAAGCCGCCCGCATCCGGGCTCGAGACCGAAATCGCCCCCGTGTACGTACCCGGTTCGGACACCGTCGCGGCCACCGAAATCGTCGCCCGGCGGCCCGAATCGAGCGCACCAGCCGCCGGGCTCACCGAGAGCCACGCAGCACCAGCGGCCACACTGAACTCCACCGGCCCGCAGAAGCTGTTCAGCACCTCGAACGACGACTGGCCCGATGGTCCGATAGTGAGCTGACTCACGTTCGAAGAGATCGCCTTCCGGCACTGCGTCGGCGTCACCGTGGGGGTGCTGGTCGGAGTTGGCGTCGCAACGGTAGCGGTGGCCGTTGCCGTTGACGTTGGTGTGGCGGTGGACGTCGCTGTGCTCGTGGCTGTGGGCGAAACAGGCGTGGGCGTGCGCGTCGCCGTCGCGCCTGCCGTTGGTGTCCCCGTTGCCGTCAGCACCCCCGCGAGCTCCGTGGGCGAGGGCGAACGCCCGGGGCCCGCACCGGGATTCCCCGGCGTTGGCGTCCCGCCACCGGTGCTTGCTGGCACGGTCACCACTGTCCCGGCGCCAGGCGTGGGGCTGGACGCGGCGCTAAGCGCGATCGTGGCCTTTGACGCCGAGTTGCGCGTCAGCGCGATGGGGCTCGAAGGCAGCACCAGCGCCACCCCGAGGAGCGTCGCCGCAACCGCGAGCACCGTCGCCAGCACGCGGCCACGCATCGACCGCACCGGTTCCGCGATCGGCGGCGCCCAGTCGGCCGCCGGCACAAACGCTCCAGGCGCGGGGACAGGCACGCGGCGCGCAGGTGGCCCCGCCCACCCCTCGACTATCCGCGCGGCAAGGTCGCCCGGGGGCGCCTGCCGCGGGAGTGAGGCGTACGCATCGAGCCCGCCCTGGCCGTCGAGCGCCGCCTCGGCGGCGGCCAACACCCGCTCCCGCACGAGCACCGCCGACGCGCGCCGCGCGTTCAGCGTGATGGCGAGGGCATCGTCGTCCAGCCCCTCCCGCACGACCAGGTAGAGCACGCTGTGCCGCTGAACACCGAGCGCCCGCGCTGCCTGGAGTTCGTCCGGGACGTCATCATCGCGCGCTGCCGGGGCCGCCAGCACTGCCTCGCGGGTGCGGCCCATAATCCATGGCGCCAGCGGCAGGCGCTCCGCCTCGCCGAGGCGCTCGTAGATGGCAGCGAAAGCCGCTTCCGTCACCGCGGCCGCGTGCGCCGCGCCCACCGTGGCCCAGGCGAAGTCATAGACCGCCGGCAGAAATGCAGACACCAGTTCCCGCCAGGCCCGCGCCTCGCCCGCCAGCACGCGCACCAGCAGCTCCCGCTCGCCGCCCGCGCGGTCGTCGTCGTCGCGTTGCGTCAGCGCCTCGTCGCGCATTGCCGCGATTCTCGGCCGCCGGCTGGCGCTTGTCGATTGGGGTTCCGCCGGGAACGCGCCCACCGCGAGCGCGGCGCCTTAACCGTGGCGCACCCAGCGCGGCGCCGGCCGCCGCCGGCCCACATTTCGCAGGAAGAACAACACCAGCAGCGCACCGAACAGGAAGCCGCCGATGTGCGCGAAAAACGCAACCCCGCCACCCACCGCCGCCTCGTCCGTCACCGAAAGGATGCCCGCGAACAGGTTCTGGAAGAACCACGCACCGATCATCACCACCGCCGGGATGGGTATCGGGATGAGGATGAGGATGAAGATCGGGAAGACCACGTTCACCGTCGCCTTCGGGAAAAAGACCAGGTAGGCGCCCAGCACGCCCGCCACAGCGCCGCTCGCACCCACGATCGGGGCCACCGAATTCGTATCGATCGCCACCTGCGTCATCGCCGCCACCGCACCCGATGCGAGGTAGAAGAGCAGGAAGCCCAGGTGCCCCAGGCGGTCCTCCACGTTATCGCCGAACACCCAGAGAAAGAGCATGTTCCCGAGGATGTGGAGCCAGCCCGCGTGCATGAACATCGATGTCAGCAGCGAAAGCCAGATTTCGCCCCGGCTCTCCACCGGGAACTGCAGCTCCCCCCTGGCGTTATCCACGAACTCCTGCGGCTGCAGCGCGAAGCGGCAATAAAAGCGCTCCCTCTCCGTCGGCATTGTTTCGAGCCCGTAGCACAGGCTCGCGGTCTGCTCGTTGAACTCCGCCCGGGCCTCCGCGCGGCTCGCTGGCACCTTCGGCGACAGCGACAGCGTCCAGATGAACAACGCGAAGTTCGCCACGATAACGAGGTAAACCACCCACGGCGTACTGCGTGCGACCGGGCTATCGCCAACGGGGATCATGTGCCCGGCGCCTTGGCCGGCAGGTGCGACGTATCGTTCAACATCCGCACGACGAGCCGCCGCTGCCGAGCGTGCACCTCCGAAAGGCCGCAGTTCGCCACGTCGAACCGGAACGTGTACCCCGGCGCTATGCCCAGCACCGCCGAGAGCATGCAGTTGATGGCCGTGCCGTGCGTCACCACGAGCACATTCTGGCCCGCATGCCGCCGGGCGATGCGCGTCAGCGCGCGGAAGGTGCGTGCGCGCACTTCGCCCACGGTTTCGCCGCCCGGTGGGCGCCACGCCGGGTCTTCCGCCCGCATGAGCGCGAACTGCTCCGGGTGCGCCATCCGCACCAACCGCTCGCGCTGCTGCTCCCATTCGCCGTAGTGGAGCTCGCGCAGGCCCGGGTCGACCGCCACCGCGATCTCCCGCCCTTCGAGCACAATCGCGGCCGTTTCGACCGCGCGCGAAAGGTCGCTCGTATAGGCGGCGTGCAGTTCGGTGCAGGCGAGCCGCCGCCCGAGCGCCGCCGCCTGTTCGCGGCCAAGCGCCGTCAGGTTTGTCTCCGAGTGGCCACAAAAGACGCCATCACGGTTGCTCTCCGTCTGCCCGTGGCGAGCGACGAAAATCCGGGTGGGGGGCCGGCGGCGAGTCGGCATCGCCCGCAGGATACCAGAGCCGCGGCCGCTGCCCGGAACGGCTCCGCATGGTAGCGTCTGCGACAGCCCGTGGCGCGGGACCACGGGCCGGAAGTGCGAATGCGAACACCTGCAATGCTGCTCACCGCCGCTGCCACGCTTGCCGCGGCAGCAACGGTGACCACCCTGCTGGCGAGCCCAACGCCCGCCACCGCCATCACCAACTGCGACACCGCCAACGCCAGCCTCAACGCCGAGGAGCTCGAGTTCCTGCGCATCCTGAACGACGAACGCGCCCGCCGCGGCCTCGTTGCCCTGGTCCCCTCGGAGACACTGAACCGCGCCGCCGCATGGAAGTCCGAGGACCCGAGCGCCTACCCGCCGCTGTTCGATCACGTCGACTCACTGGGCCGCCGAAGCCTTCAACGAACGCGCGACTGCGGCTACTCGCTGGGCGCGGGCGAAAACATCGCCTACGGCTTCGGCAGCGCTGCCAGCGTCTTCAACGGCTGGATGAACTCCCCCGGCCACCGCGCCAACATGCTCAATAAAAACTACCGCGCGGTCGGCATCGGCCAGTATGGCCGCGCCTGGACCCTGAACCTCGGCACCGTTGTGGATGTGCCCGCCACCTACCCCACGCCGCCCACGGCGACGACACCCACCCCCACCGCGACGGCAACCGCGACGGCCACGCCCACACCGCCAGCGCGCCCGGCCGGGAAGAAGGTGCGCCTGCCCACGGTCTCCCGCGACTAACATCCCCGGTCCGTTGCCCGCTATCCGGCGAAGAGACGCCGGGACGACGAAAGGGGCTCCAGTACTGGAGCCCCTTTCGAGCATGTTCGCTTACCGTACCGCGCTTAGCGGCTCCGGCGAGCCACAGCCGCGCCGCTCGCGCCGAGGACGAGAGCGCCGAGGCCCATGGCCACGAAGAGCAGACCGTTCGACGAACCGCTGCCAACACCGCTACCGGTGGCCGGAGCCTTCGGAGTGGGGCTGGCCGACGGGGACGCAGTTGCGGGCGTCTCCGACGTCACCGTCAGGTTGACGAGGTTCAGCTCGTAGTTGCGCCAGGTGCCCGTTTCGTTGGCAGCCTTGCCACCGACGACGAAGCTGACAGTGCTGCCTTCTTCGCCGCAGTTGGCGGCGTCCGGGGCCTTGGCGTCGACCTTCACCGAGTAGCGGGCTTCCCCGCCTTCGACGAAGACCTGCGTCACGCCGCAGCTTGCGCCGCCGACGCGGGCCTCGATGACCGTACCGGCGGCTGCCGGCTGGCCATCAATTGTGACGCTGCCCGCGAACGTGGCCGGCACGCTCGGCGGCGACTGCGCGGCCGTCTCCTGTGCGACCAGCGCACCGGAAAGGCCAAGCAGGACGACGCCAAGCACAGCCGCGATCCCGCCGCTGGCAAGCATCCTCAGTACTTTCGACATTCCTTGCTCCAAATCCTTCTCGACGGCCGAGTGGATGTTCACCCCTCACGGCCCCTCGCGGGGCGTCCCCGGGGGGAGCGTACCCGCGAGTTGCCGTTAGAAGCTACTAATCGACGTTGGTCGCGACGGTCCAGGAGACCGGGCCCGGAGCCTTGATGGCAATCCAGTAGGCCTGGCCGTTCTGGAGCACCGTCAGGTCGTTCGCACCGGGGACGTCCACGCCCGGGAAGAACGCGAGCCAGCTCTGGCTCGAGGCTTCCCAACCGTAGATCGCCGTCACCTGGTCAGAAATGTCGTTGCCAGCGCCATTCGCGCCGCTGCCCGCGAGGGCGTCCGCGACGGGAATGTTGTTGGCGCCAATCCAGGT
>JALOAP010000080.1 GCA_023228745.1 Dehalococcoidia bacterium
AACTACAGCCTCGGCATCCGGGAACAGCTCATCTTCCCGGAGATCGACTACGACAAGGTCGATAAGGTGCGCGGGATGCAGGTGACGATCGTCACCACGGCGACAACGGACGAAGAAGGGCGGCGGCTGCTCGAACTCATGGGCATGCCGTTCCGCAGGAGCTAGGAGAAGCACGTGGCGAAAAAGTCGCTTATCGAGAAGTCGAAGCGCCCGCCGAAGTACCCGGCCCGGCAACATAACCGCTGCCGGATCTGCGGGAGGCCGAAGGCATATATGCGCCGTTTCGCGATGTGCCGCATCTGCTTCCGTGAGCATGCACTGCGCGGCCTTCTGCCTGGCGTCGTGAAATCGAGCTGGTAAGAGCGAGGGACAAAGGGAAACGCCAATGAGTATGAACGATCCCATCGCCGATATGCTGACGCGCGTTCGCAATGCGAACATCGCGCGGCACGATACCGTGCTCATCCCCTCGTCCAAGATGAAGGTCGCGATTGCGAAAGTCCTCAAGGACGAAGGCTTCATCCGGGACTACAAGGTGGAGGAAGACGGCACGGCACAGACCAAGCTGAAGGTTGAGCTCGGCTATGGCGGGCGCCGGCAGCCCGTCCTCAGCGGACTGCAGCGCGTGTCCAAGCCCGGCCTTCGCGTCTACGTTCACCGGAACGAGATCCCCCGCGTCTATGGCGGGCTGGGGATCGCGATCCTTTCGACGCCCAAGGGCGTCATGACGGGGCAGGAAGCCCGGCGCCAGTCCGTTGGCGGCGAGCTCCTCTGCTACGTCTGGTAGGAGGCGGCCATGTCGCGTATCGGACGTCAGCCTATTGCGGTTCCCGCCAACGTGACCGTGGATATCAACGCGGAGAACGCGGTCGTCGTGAAGGGGCCCAAGGGGCAACTCTCGCGCCAGTTCCCGCGCACTATCGACCTGGTCCGGGAAGACGGCCAGCTCGTCGTGAACCGCCGCAGCGATGCCGGCCAGGAGCGTGCCCTCCACGGGCTCTCCCGCTCGCTGCTCGCGAACATGGTCACCGGCGTGACCGACGGCTTCACGAAGACGCTGGAAGTCCAGGGCGTGGGCTACCGCGCACAGCTCCAGGGTTCGAGCTTGCAGCTCGCACTCGGGTTCTCGCACCCGGTGGTCGTCGCGCCGCCCGAGGGCATCACCTTCGCAGTCGAAGGCCCCCGCATCCTCGTGCAGGGCATCGACAAGGAGCAGGTGGGCCAGGTCGCGGCCAACATCCGCAAGCTCCGGCCCCCCGAGCCGTACAAGGGCAAGGGCATCCGCTACCTTGGCGAGCGCGTGCGCCGCAAGGCGGGCAAGGCCGGGAAGGTAGGCAAGTAAATGGCGAAGGCAACCAGTTATCTCGCCCGGCACCGGCGCCACAACCGCGTTCGCCGTCGAGTCCGCGGGACCGCCCAACGGCCGCGCCTCAATGTCTTCCGCAGTGCGACGCACATCTATGCCCAGGTCATCGATGACGTGGCTGGTGCGACGCTTGCCGCCGCCTCCGATGTCGAAAGCGACATCGCCGCGGCCGTGAAGGGCAAGACGAAGAGCGAACGCGCAGCCGCCGTCGGCAAGGCAGTCGCTGAACGTGCGAAGGCGAAGGGTGTGGAGCTCGTGGTCTTCGACCGTGGTGGCTACAAATACCACGGCCGCGTGCAGGCGCTCGCCGATGCCGCACGCGAAGCAGGATTGGGGTTCTAAATGGTCAACCAGTACGAAGCCGCACCGGAGGAGTTGACCGAAAAGGTCATCTATATCAACCGCGTGGCGAAGGTCGTTAAGGGTGGCCGGCGCTTCAGCTTCAGCGCGCTCGTGGTCGTCGGCGATGGCCGTGGCGGCGTGGGTGTCGGCCTTGGCCGCGCCAACGAAGTGCCGGAAGCCATCCGCAAGGGGGCAACCCTTGCCCGCCGCGGCATGATCCGCGTGCCGATGAAGGGAGGCACCATCGCCCACCCCACCATCGCGCGCTTCAACGCCGCCCAGGTGCTGATGAAGCCGGCGAGCCACGGAACCGGCGTAATTGCCGGCGGTGCCGTCCGCGCCATCATGGAGGCGGCCGGCATTACCGACGTGCTTGCCAAGTCGCTCGGCAGCCGGAACCCGGTGAACGTCTCGCGAGCAACCATCCAGGGGCTCGCGTCGCTCCGCGACCCCAAGGTCGCGCGCGAACGGCGCTTCGCCATCGTCCGTGGGGAGGCGTAGGAGATGGCGACGCTGCAGGTAACGTATCGCAAGAGCGCGATCGGCTATCGCCAGGATCAGAAAGACACGATCCGGAAGCTCGGCCTGCGGCGGCTCAACCAGACGGTGGAGCACGCCGATACGCCGACCATCCGCGGCATGATCTACAAAGTCCGTCACCTTGTTGACGTGAAGGAAGAGGGCTCGGAATGAGCATCGGAGCACACGAGCTGCAGCCCCCACAGGGCGCGACGCACCAGCGCAAGCGCGTCGGGCGCGGCGACGGCAGTGGCTACGGAACGTACTCGGGCAAGGGCCTGAAGGGCCAGAAGTCCCGCAGCGGGAAGAAGCTGCCCTACCCCGCGTTCGAAGGTGGCCAGTTCCCGAGCAGCCGCAAGTTCGCGACCCTGCGCGGGTTCAACAACAAGTGGCGCATCCCGTTCCAGCCAGTGAACCTGGCTGATTTGGAGCGCTTCGATGAAGGTACGGAAGTCACCCCCGAGCTCCTGCGGGAAGCCGGCGTGCTCAAGCACCTGCGCCTGCCCGTCAAGATCCTCGGCAACGGCGACCTGACCCGGAAGTTGACCGTCAACGCACACGGATTCAGCGCAAGTGCGCGCGAGAAGATCGAGCAGGCCGGCGGTACTGTCGCGACGCTCGAATATTCGCGTGAGGCAAGGCCACACTCATGACCACCCAGCCTGCATCTCGCCCCCGCCTGCTGCAGGCTATGGTCGACGCGTTCCGCCAGCCGGACGTGCGCCAGAAGCTGCTTTTCACCCTCGCGATGCTCGTGGTGTTCCGCTTCGTCGCGCACGTTCCCATCCCGAATGTCGATCGCGACGCGCTGGAGACCGCCTTCACCGACAACTCGCTGCTCGACTTCCTGAGCATCTTCTCCGGCGGTGCGCTCCAGAACTTGAGCGTCGCAGCTCTCGGCGTGTACCCGTACATCACGGCGTCGATCATCATGCAGATCATGACGCCGCTGATTCCGCAGCTCCGCGCCCTCTCCGAAGAGGGAGAGCAGGGGCGCCGGCGCGTTCAGCTGTATACGCACTGGATTGCCGTTCCGATGGCATTCGTCCAGGGCTACGGCCAGATCCTGTTCATCAACCAGCAGGGCGGCGAAGTCGTTCGCGACTTCGGACTGCAAAATGACGCGCTTGGCACGCTCGCGACGCTCTTTACCCTCGCGGCAGGGACCATGTTCCTCGTTTGGCTTGGCGAGCTCATCACAGAGAATGGCATCGGCAACGGTGTCTCGCTGATCATCTTCGGCGGTATCGTCGCCACCATCCCGGGGCTCATCCCGAACCTCTCGACGCAGTCCATCATCGGTATCGCCGTGATGGCAGTGTTCGCGCTTGGGCTGGTTGCGCTCGTGGTCTTCTTCCAGGAGGCGCAGCGCCGGGTTCCCGTTCAGTACGCACGCTCGGCCTTCCGCGGTGGGCGCATGTATCGCCAGCAGGGCCAGAGCCACATCCCGCTCCGGGTGAACATGGCGGGGATGATTCCCCTGATCTTCGCCTTCTCCATCATGATCCTCCCGGCCACGCTGGCGTCGTACTTTACGAACTCCGGCGGCTGGGTTGAGTCTGTCGCTGACTTCTTCGTGGATCAGTTCAACACTGGCCGGGGTGGCAGCGGAAGCGGCATTTACTGGCTCATCCTGTTCGTACTGGTCATCGTGTTCACGTTCTTCTACACGATGGTCCAGTACCAGCAGCAGAACATCGCCAAGTCCCTGCAGCGCCAGGGCGCGTTCATCCCGGGCATCCGCCCCGGGCCACCCACCGAGGCCTACCTGATGCGGGTGGTCACACGAATCACCTGGGGAGGCGCCTTCTTCCTCGGATTCGTGGCCGTACTGCCTTACTTCATCGGTATGATCACCGACGTTCAGGCGCTCACTATCTCCAGTACCGGCTTCCTGATCGTTGTCGCAGTCGTTCTCGATACCATGAAGCAGCTTGAAGCACAGTTGCTCATGCGCAATTACGAAGGGTTCATTCGCTAGTGTTCATCGTGCTGTTGGGTCCCCCCGGTGCCGGCAAGGGCACACAGGCGCAACGCATCGCCGAATCGACCGGCCTCCTTCATATCTCCACAGGCGATATGTTCCGGGAGAACGTCCGGAATGAGACGGAGCTCGGCAAGGTAGCCAAGTCCTACATGGACCGGGGCGACCTCGTGCCCGACGAGATCACCATCAAGATGCTCCTCGAGCGCATCGGCCGGCCCGATGCCGCCCAGGGCGCCATGTTCGACGGGTTCCCCCGCAACGTCGTCCAGGCGGAAGCACTCGATACCGCGCTCGCCGGGCGCGGTGCAAAGATCGACCACGCACTGCTCATCAGTGTGCCCGACGAAGAACTCGTCGCGCGTCTCGGTGGACGCTGGATCTGCCGCCAGTGCGGCACCCTCTACCACGAGCGGAACGATCCGCCGAAGCAGCCGGGCGTCTGTGACAAGTGCGGCGGCGAACTCTACCAGCGCGACGACGACCGTCCCGAGGTAGTCCGCACTCGCTTGGAAAAGCAGAAGCCTCCAGCTGACCTGATCGACCATTACCGCAAGCACGGTGTGCTGACCGAGATCGACGGGCAGCGCTCGCTTGACGACGTCACCGCATCGCTGCTGGAGGCCATCCGCTAGATGGCTGTGAAACTGAAGTCCGAAGACGAACTGAAGATTATGCGCGAGGCGGGGCGCATCGTCGGTCAGACGCTCGAGAAGATCCGGGAGATGGTCCGCCCGGGACTGAACCTGCTCGACGTCGAGTCGTTCGTTGAGGACGAGTTCAAGCGCGTGGGTGCTATCGAGACCTTCCGCGGTTATTCTCCCGCGCCAAAGTACCCGCCCTATCCCTCGAATATCTGCATCTCCGTCAATGAGCAGCTCGTGCACGGTATCCCCGTCGACCGCGTGCTCCAGGATGGCGATATCGTCAGCTTCGACCTTGGCGCGACGTACAAGGGCTACGTGGGCGACGCGGCGATTACGGTCGCCGTCGGCGAAGTGAGCGACGAGGCCAAGCGGCTCATGAAGGTCACCGAGGACGCGCTTTGGGCCGGGATTAAGGCGGCGGGCACAGGCACCCACCTGAACGACATTTCGACAGCGATCGAGGATGCAATCACGCCGAGTGGCTTCTCGATCGTCCGTGGATACGGTGGGCACGGCGTCGGCCGCGATATGCACGAAGAGCCGCACGTCCAGAATCACCGGATGCGTTTCCGGGGGCAGCCGCTTAAGCCGGGTCTCGTGCTCGCGCTCGAGCCAATGGTCAACGTTGGCGGCCCGGACACCGTCGAGTGTGACGACGGTTGGACTGTAAAGACCAGGGATGGTAGCTTATGCTGTCATTTCGAACATACGATCGCAATTCGCGCGGGACGTGAGGTGGAAGTCCTCACGCTCCCGTAATGGATTATCAAGGCAAGAGGTGTGGCAACGAGGGATGCGATTGAAGTTGAACGGGTAGCTGCTGCCACCACGCGTGGTGGCGGCGCGTGTCGCCCCGGCGCAGGCGCGCGGCAAGCACATCCGTAGCGCTTCGGGACCAGCTCCCCGCGATCGCGTGTTGGTATTCTTTCGCGGCGCGGCACAGCCGCCAGCGAGTCACTACCGCTACAACCAAGCCGCCTCTCCTGGCAATTGGGGAACAACATGAAGGTACGAGCATCAGTCAAACCACGCTGCGACAAGTGCAAGGTGATTCGCCGGCACGGCCGCGTGATGGTCATTTGCGAAAATCCAAAGCACAAGCAGCGGCAGGGGTAGGGCATGGCACGCATTTCCGGCGTCGACCTTCCGAACGACAAGCGCATTGAAATCGCGCTGACCTATGTCTATGGCATCGGCCTCACGCGCTCGCAGCAGCTCCTCGCCGAAACGGGCATCAACCCCGCTACCAAGGCGAAGGACCTGACGGACGACGAGGTCATCCGCATCCGCGAGTACATCGACAAGAACTACATCGTGGAAGGCGACCTTCGCCGCGAAGTGCGGCAGAACATCTCGCGGTTGATTGAAATCAACTGCTACCGCGGCCAGCGGCACCGGCGCAACCTGCCTGCCCATGGCCAGCGGACCCGAACCAACGCACGACAGAAGCGCGGCGCGCGCAAGACCGTGGCCGGCAAGAAGCGCGCAGGCAAGAAGTAAGAGAGGCTGAGCTCGAATGGCAGATGCAAAGCGACAGGGTCGAGGTGGTGCTGCGCAGCGCCGCGTGAAGCGGCGCGAACGCAAGTCCGTGCCGCGCGGAAAGGCGTTCATCAAGAGCACCTTCAACAACACGATCGTCACACTGACCGACCCGAACGGGAACGTGGTCTCGTGGGCGAGCTCCGGCGGCTCGGGCTTCAAGGGCTCCCGCAAGGGCACTCCCTTTGCCGCGCAGCTCGCCGGCGAAAACGCCGCCCGCCGTGCCATGGAACATGGCATGCAGAGCGTCGAGGTCTATGTCCGCGGTGCGGGCAGTGGCCGCGAAGCCGCGATCCGGTCGCTCCAGGCGTCTGGCCTCACGGTCACCGCTATCCGCGACGTTACCCCCATTCCCCACAACGGCTGCCGCGCTCCGAAGCGGCGCCGCGTCTAGGAGCAGAGAGCGTTCATGGCTCGATACACAGGCCCCGTTTGCCGGCTCTGCCGCCGCCACGGTGAGAAACTCTTCCTCAAGGGTGAGCGTTGCTTCACTCCTAAGTGCAGCTTCGACCGCCGCCCGAATCCCCCGGGCCCCCGCCCGGCTCGCCG
Organism: Dehalococcoidia bacterium; assembly: GCA_023228745.1. Taxonomy (GTDB): domain Bacteria; phylum Chloroflexota; class Dehalococcoidia; order Tepidiformales; family Tepidiformaceae; genus JALOAP01. The sequence goes on from JALOAP010000080.1 coordinate 6,947, forward strand.
CCGCAAGGTATCCGACCGCGGTCTCCAGCTGCGCGAAAAGCAGCGCGCCCGCGTCGCCTATGGCGTGCTCGAAAAGCAGTTCGTGCGCTACTACAAGGAAGCCATCCGGCGCCCCGGCGTCTCGGGCGAAAACCTCGTCCGGCTTCTCGAAATGCGGCTCGACAACATCGTCTATCGACTCGGCTTCGCCGACTCGCGCAGCCAGGCGCGGCAGATCGTCCGCCACGGCATCATCGCTGTGAACGGCCGCAAGCTCGACGTCCCTTCGGCGCAACTCTCCGAGGGCGACACCGTCGGCTTTACCGCGCGGGGTCAGCGCAGCGAGTACTACAAGATCGTGCAGGAGACAATTCGTTCGAAGAACCCGCCATCGTGGCTCTCACTCGATCGCGACGCGATGAGTGGACGCGTGTCGGCACCGCCGACCATCGCCCAGGGAGAAAGCCACCTGTTCAACGAAAACGTCATCATCGAGTACTACTCACGCTAGGCTTGCGGGCTCCCGGAAAGGTTAAAGGCACGACCGCATGATGGATTCCATGGAGTTGATCGGACAGGCACCCGAAGAGGTTGTCCCCCAGCTCACCGTTGAAGACGAGACCGAGACGTCAGCCCGCCTCATCGTCGAACCGCTTGAGGCTGGCTACGGCATTACTCTCGGCAATGCCCTGCGGCGTGTCCTTCTTAGCTCGCTCGAGGGCGCTGCCATCACATCCGTCCGGATCGACCAGGTCGAACACGAGTTCTCGACCATCCCCGGCGTCCAGGAGGACACCACCGAGTTCCTCCTGAACGTGAAGGAGATCCGGCTCCGCGCACTCTCCAACCGCTCCGGCACCCTCGCGCTCGATGCCGAAGGCCCCGGCGAAGTGAAGGCCAGTGACCTCCAGGTCCCCGCGGACTTCGAGATCGTGAATCCCGACCTCCACCTGGCCACCCTCGACACCCCCACCGCGCGCCTCAACGTCGAGTTCCACGCACAGCTCGGCAAGGGCTACCAGCCAGCCGGCAGCGTGGAAGGCATGCCGATCGGCGTCATCCCTGTCGATGCGATCTTCTCCCCTATCCGGAAGGTCAACTACCGGGTGGAGAAGACGCGTGTCGGCCAGTCGACCAACTACGACCGGCTGGTGCTCGAGGTCTGGACCGATGGCACCGTTGGCGCCGTCGATGCGGTGGGCCAAAGCGCCGACATCCTCATGGACCAGTTCTCGCTCTTCAGCGCGATGGGCCGCCCGGATGTCCCGCAGCTTGCCACCGGTGGCACCATGACCAGCAGCCTCATGATGGCCCCCGACCGGTACAACACGCCGATCGAGGACCTGCAGCTCTCAGTACGGGCCTACAACTGCCTCAAGCGCAGCGGCCTCATGAGCGTCGGGCAGGTGCTGGAGAAGACCGAAGACGAGCTCCTCGGGCTCCGCAACTTCGGCCGCAAGTCCTACGATGAGCTGCGCGAGCGGCTCGTCGAAATGGGCTACATCGACCCCGACGCGGAAGGCCTCAAGCCTATCCTCGATACGCCCGCGCAGCCTGCGGGGCGAGCGGCCGCCGGTCGCCGGCCAACCTCGGTCCGCACCAGCGGCGTCATCCTCGACGAAGAGGATGAAGAGGAAAGCCTCGGTGCGCTCGGGAAGGCCCTCAAAGAAGCACTCAAAGAAGTAGGCGACGAGGACCTCCTCGGCGCCGACGACGAGGACTAACGATGCGACACCGCCTCGCTGGCCGTCATCTCGGCCGCGACACTGCCCACCGCCGCTCGCTTTACCGGAACCTGGTCACCGACCTCCTCCGGTATGAGCGCATCACGACGACCGAGGCGAAGGCCAAGGAGATCCGGCCCATGGCCGAAAAGATCATCACCCTTGGCCGCCGCGGCGACCTCCATGCCCGCCGCCAGGCGCTCCGCTTCGTGTACGACACGAAGGTGGTCGCCAAGGTGTTCGATGACATCGGCCCCCGTATGCGCGAACGCCCCGGCGGCTATCTCCGGATTACCTCGCTCGAGCCCCGCAAGGGCGACGGCGCACGCATGGCCTCCATCGAGCTCGTCGACTACGTTGAAGCACCGCCCACCCCGCGTCCCCAGCGCGTGACCGCGGCCCCAACGGCTGCCCCTGCTCCTGCGCCGGCCCCGACCGACGTAATGGACCGCGCCGTCGACGAACGTGAGGACGTCGCTGAAGTGGAGACCGAGACGACGGCCGAAGCGCCGCCCGAAGCAATCCCCTCCGATGAGCTCGCACCGGACACCAGCGAGGCGCAGCTCGAGGCCGAGCAGCAGGCCATGGAGGCGCAGGCAGAGGCGGCCGAAGAGCGCGACGAGGGTGACGGAGGCGCTGGGCCGGTACGGTGACCGCGAAGCGATTCGCGGCTACTGTGAGCTATGACGGTACCGAGTTCGTCGGCTCCCAAAAGCAAGCGAACGGACGTACCGTCCAGGGTGATCTGGAAATCGCGACAGGCGCACTCTTCGGAGAGCGCCTTCGCGTCGACCTGGCGGGACGCACCGACTCGGGCGTCCACGCCATCGGCCAGGTAGCGGCGTTCACCGTGGAAACACGGCACGACGCCAGGACCGTCCGGCGGGCGCTCAACGCCCACCTGGCGGAAGATGTAGCAGTGCGCGACGTGCGCGAGGTGCCGCTGGATTTCGATCCACGGCGCTGGGCGCGCCGCCGCTGGTACCGCTACACGGTCTGGAACGGTGAAGCGCGACAGCCGCTGCTCCGCCGCACCGCATGGTTCGCCCAGGGCAACCTGGACCTCCCAGCGATGCAGCGCGCGGCCGAAACGCTCACCGGCACGCACGACTTCCGTGCGTGTTCCGGGCCACTGGAGCCGGGTCGGACTTCGGTCCGAACCGTCTTCAAGGCAGGCTGGCACAGCGAAAGCTGTGTCCTCCTGTTCGATATCGAAGCCGACGCATTCCTGCCGCAAATGGTGCGACGCATCGTTGGAGCACTGGCAGAGGTGGGGCGCGGGGCGCTGAAAGTGGAGGAGTTCGAACGACGGCTGCACGATGCCCGGCCCGGGACACTGGGCCCCACGGCACAACCGCAGGGCCTCTGCCTCCAGCGCGTGTGGTACGACGAGGGATACCTGGTATGACGACGAAGACAGTCCGAATGAAAGCTAGCCAGATCACCAAGGACTGGCATGTTATCGATGCCGCCGGCCGGCCGCTTGGCCGCGTCGCCACGGAGGTCGCAACGCTCCTGCGCGGCAAGCACAAGCCAACGTTTGAGCCCCACCTCGACATGGGCGATTTCGTGATCGTGGTGAACGCCTCGAAGGTGCGCCTCAGTGGCGGCAAGAGCGCCGAGAAGAACTACTAC
>JALOAP010000081.1 GCA_023228745.1 Dehalococcoidia bacterium
CTGGGTGAACTGGACCGAAAAGATGGCGATCGAGCCGGTCGATGCCGAGATCGAGCGCGTCACACGCATGCGCCCCGGCCACGCAGACCTCCCCGGCGCCATCAAGTACGGCTTCGACGACGTACGCAACGTCCTCGAACGCGCGAGCGCCCGCGAGACTGCGGCGCGCGTCGCCGCCGGTGGTGTGGCCAAGCGCCTGCTGGCAGAGTTCGGTGTCGCCTTCTTCAGCCACACGCTCAGCATCGGCGAGGTGCGCTCGAACGCCGTCGACCCCATCGACTGGGATGCGCTCGAACGCGACCCGGTACGCTCCGCAGACCCTGCCGCAGGCGAGGCTATGGTCGAAGCGATCAAGGCCGCGAAGCGCAAGGGCGATACACTCGGCGGCGAGGTGGAGGTGCGCGTCACAGGCGTACCGATCGGTCTCGGCAGTCACGTGCAGTGGGACCGCAAGCTGGATGGCCGCATCGCCCAGGCGATCTGCAGCATCAACGCCTTCAAGGGGGTCGGCTTCGGCGCCGGGTTCGAAGGTGCGGCGAGGCGCGGCTCCCAGGTGCACGACGTCATCCTCCCGCTCGAGAAGTGGGACGGCCATCCGTGGACGCACGCCACGAATCATCACGGCGGGATTGAGGGCGGTATGACGACGGGCGAACCCCTAATCGTCCGTGCCGCGGTGAAGCCCATCCCGACGCTCGCCCACCCGCTTCCCTCCGTCGATCTGGAGACAGGCGAAGCGGTCCAGGCCCACTACGAGCGCAGCGACGTCTGCGTGGTGCCGGCGGCGGGTGTCGTCGCCGAGGCGATGGTGGCCCTCGTACTCGCTGATGCCTGGCTCGAGAAGTTCGGTGGCGACACGCTCGATGAAGTGCGGGCGAATGTGAAGCACTACCTCACGACCATCGGCCCTCGTGCCCGCCGGGATTAAGCCATGAATCCCAATTGCATCGTCCTTGTCGGCCTCTCCGGGAGTGGCAAGTCGACCGTGGGCGAACTCGTGGCGCGCAAACTCGGCTGGCAGTTCGTCGATACCGACGCCATGGTGGAGGAAGCTGCCGGGATACCCGTGGCCCACATCTTCAGCCGCGAAGGCGAGGCCGCATTTCGCAGCCGCGAACGCACCGCCCTCGCCGAGGCGACAGCGCGCGACAACGTCGTGGTCGCGACCGGTGGTGGCGCCGTGACCAGTGCCGAGGGGCGCGATCTTATCGGCCGCGGCTTTGTGGTGTGGCTCGTCGTTTCCCCCGAACGTGCCGCCGGCCGCCTCCAGGCGAACCCGGACACCGAAGAGCGCCCGCTCCTCGAAGGCGATGCCGCAGGCAGGCTTCGGCGCCTTCTCGAAGAGCGCCGCGCCTTCTACGAACTGGCCGACGCCGCGGTCGATGTGGATGCGCTTACGCCGGAGCAGAGCGCGGCGGAGGTCGTCAATCTTTGGCGCGAAGCCCGTGGCCAGGCGACGGCGGGGCGCCGCCGCTTCGGTGCCGAGGAGTTCGATAGCACAGGTCAGCACGGGCCAGCCGTCGCGGCAGTCGTGCGCACCGCGCACACGCAGTACCCCGTCATCGTCCAACCCGGTGTACTCGGCGAGTTGGGCGCGGTCTGTCGTGAACGCGGACTTCGCGGCCGCGCGTTCGTCGTCAGCGACACCGTCGTCGGGCCGCTGTACCTCGAAGCCTCGCTCGATACCCTCCGCGACAGCGGCTTCGCTGCACACGGCTTCACCATCCCCTCGGGTGAGGAGCACAAGACGCTTGGCACCGTCCAGCTTGTTTATGACTGGTTGCTGTCTGAGCGCGTTGAACGGAGCGATTTCGTGGTCTGCCTGGGTGGTGGCGTCGTCACCGACCTCGGCGGGTTCGCTGCTGCCACCTGCCTTCGTGGCATCGACTTCGTCCACGTCCCCACCTCGCTCCTCGCGATGGTCGACGCCTCGGTGGGCGGCAAGACTGGGGTGGACCATCCGCTCGGCAAGAACCTCATCGGCGCGTTTGCCCAGCCCCGCGCCGTCTTGATTGACACTCGGCTGCTCGACACGCTTCCCCGGCGCCAACTCGTGGAAGGCTGGGCCGAGGTGATCAAGCACGGCCTTATCCTCGACGAAGGGCTGGTGCTCGACCTGGAGGAGGGTGCGGGCAACCCGCGTGCCATGGTGTCGCCCGACCTCATCGCGCGCAGCGTCGCAATCAAGGCAGCCGTTGTCTCTGAGGACGAGCGCGAAGCGGGCCAGCGCACCTTGCTGAACTATGGCCACACCATCGGCCACGCGATCGAGGCCGTCGCCGGTTACGGCACCTACCTCCACGGCGAGGCCGTTGCTGTTGGGATGCACGCCGCAGGCATCATCTCGGTGGAACTTGGCCTGCTCACACCCGGGGAACTGGAGCGCCAGCAGCGCCTCCTGGCCGCCTATGGCCTCCCGGAACGGGTCCAGGGGGTCGATATCGAGGCCGTCCTCACGGCCACGCTTTCGGACAAGAAGGTCCGTGCGGGGAGCGTCCGTTGGGTGCTGCTCGAAGGCATCGGCCGGGCGGTGGTCCGGGAGGGCGTCCCGGACGACGTCGTGAGAAAGGCAGCACGCGCGGTCCTGCAATGACCTTCAGCTTCGAGCTTCGTCACGATCCCGCCGACCCGGTGGCACCGCGCCTTGGTGTCATAACCACTGCTCACGGGCAGGTCCAAACGCCGGTTTTCATGCCCGTGGGCACGCTCGCGAACGTGAAGACCCTGCTCCCCGGAGAGGTGGCGCAAACCGGGGCGGAAATCCTGCTCGTTAACGCCTACCACCTCTACTTGCGCCCCGGCCATGAGCTTGTGGCGGAGCTGGGCGGAGTCCACCAGTTCATGGACTGGCATGGCCCCATCCTCTCCGACAGCGGTGGCTTCCAGGTCTTCAGCCTCGCGAACCTCCGCCGCGTGGATGAATCCGGGGTTCGCTTCCGCTCGCACATCGATGGTTCGGAGCACTTCTACAGTCCCGAAGTCGCGATGCAGGTCCAGGCAGCGCTCGGCGTCGACATCGCCATGCCGCTCGACCATGTCGTCGAAGGAAGGACGGCAGAACGTGAAGCCCGCGACGCGGCCGAGCGCACGCTCCGTTGGTACGAGCGATCGCGCGACGCCGCGCCGGGCCTCCCCGTGTTCGGCATCGTCCAGGGCGGCACCCACGAGCCGCTTCGGCGCTGGCACGCGCGGGCGCTGGCCGCGCTCGACGCACCCGGCTATAGCATCGGCGGGCTCTCGGTCGGTGAAGCGAAGGACGACATGTGGGCCATGACCGAGGTGGTCAACGCCGAGCTCCCCGCAGACCGGCCACGCTACCTGATGGGCGTTGGTAGCCCTGAAGACCTTGTGAATGGCGTTTGGCGTGGCGTCGATATGTTCGACTGCGTGTTGCCCACACGCCTTGGCCGGAACGGTGCGCTCTTCACGGACGATGGCCGCGTCAACATTCGTAATTCCCGCTACCGCGCCGAGCCGGGGCCTGTGGATCGCGACTGCGATTGCCTCGCCTGCCTGCGATTCAGCGCCGCCTATGTGCACCACCTGTTCCGAAACGACGAACTGCTCGGGTACCGCCTCGCCACGATCCACAACGTGCGCTACCTGGTGCGGCTCGTGGAACGGATGCGCGACGCCATTGCTTCCGGGACCTTCGACCCCTTCGCGGAGGAATACCTCGCTCGCTACCGCCCGACGGACGAGGCTGTGCGTGCCGCGCAGAAGGTGCGCTGGCTCCAGCGCCCTCGGCAGTAGTCAGGTCATCCGGCCGCCGAGCGAGCCGGGGAGTTCCTCGGGGATCTCACTCACGGGACGGGTGGCCTGCGCTACAGTGATGTCGAACAGATCGCCCCAGGCGGCCTCGTAGTAGTCGCCGGCCGCCTCGTCTTCGGATTCCCAGACGAGGACGACCTGGGGCTTGTCCGCCGGGGCGTTCACCCAGTACTCGCCGAGTACCGTCGCCATGTGGGGGTGTTCGAAGGTTTTTCGTCGTTCGAACGCGGCGAGGCCCTGCATCACGTTGGTACCGGGCTTGAACGTGAAATAGGCAACCCAGAGTGGCATGGGCAGAATTATACGTTCACAACTGTAGAGTTTTTATCAATTCCCGCTCAAAATAATCATCGGAGAACGATATATCGGCGACAGGCACGTGTGAATCTGGTAGTATAGGTGTGTCGAATCTCGGCCACGCCGAGAACGGGGGATCCACCACTGGGGTGCATGCGCCACGAGCGCACGGCGACTTCCGACGCCGAACCCGACAGCTAACCTCGTAGACGTTCGGGAGGCGACCTGCCTCCAAAGTCAACCGATGGCCGCGCACCTGTGCGGCCGCCGTGCCAACGCAAGGAGGTAGGACGGATGACGTCGCCCGCCTCGCGCCCGCCGCAACCGCGCGTCCACGCGCCCCGGAAGCTTGCTTCGCAAGCCGCCCGGTTCTCGTCGTACATCGCGCTCCACTCGCGCCGCTCCAGCGCACTCACCATGGCCCAGCGTTGGGAACGGTTCCGGTTGCTGGTCGCGCGTAGCGAACCAGGGCCCGGGCAATAGCCCCGGAGGGTCCTCGTCCGTCCCGCTGTTTTTCCCGCGCATGCCTGGCCATTTGGCCCGGCTCGGCCGCTGCATGCGCTTGTCGTTAAGGAGGAACCGTTGACCGCAAAACCTGGCACCACCAAGGAATGCGTCCACCACTGGCTCCTGTCGCCGCCACTCGGTGGCAGGGTCGAGGGCGAATGCCGCAACTGTGGCGAGCAGCGCGCCTTCAGCTCCGAGCCAGCGCGCTACCGCTCCTATGGGCGCCGTACTTCCACCACCCAGACCAAGAAGGCCTCCTGAGCGGAGGCAGGAGGATTTCATGACTGCACTCCTTACCCGCCCCAGGATTGGCGGTGCTCCCGACGCCTATCGCGCCTACTCTGCCCACAACTATTGGCAGATTCCCCAGGTGGAGCGCCTCTCCGAAGAGCAGCGCTTCGCCATCGATGTTGTGGCGAAGGTCCTGCCCTTCAAGACCAACAACTACGTCGTCGACCAGCTCATCGACTGGGACGCTGTCCCCGACGACCCGATCTTCATCCTCAACTTCCCGCAGGCCGACATGCTCGACCCGGCGGATTTCGATGCCGTCGCGCGGCTCCTGCGTGCCGGTGCACCCAGCAGCCAGGTTGACGAAGTCGTCGACCGCATCCGGCACTCGTTGAACCCGCATCCCGCCGGCCAGCTCGAACATAACGTCCCCACGCTCGAAGGCGTCCGCCTCCAGGGGATCCAGCACAAGTATCCGGAGACCGTGCTCTTCTTCCCGAGCAACGGCCAGACCTGTCACGCCTACTGCACCTTCTGCTTCCGCTGGCCCCAGTTTGTCGGCATGGACGGGATGAAGTTCGCCATGCGCGAAGCGGAGCTCCTGGTCGCCTACCTGCGTGAACACCCGGAAGCCTCGAACGTGCTCTTCACCGGCGGTGACCCGCTCGTCATGCGTACCGACCGGCTTGCGCTCTACATCGATGCCCTGATCGAGGCGAAGTTGCCGAACCTCACGACCATTCGCATCGGCTCAAAAGCGATGAGCTACTGGCCGTATCGCTTCCTCGGCGAGGAAGGCGAGGAACTGCTCGCCCTCTTCCGCCGCGTCACCGATGCTGGCCTGCATCTCGCACTGATGGCTCACATCAATCACCCGGCCGAGCTTTCGACGGCCGCCGCCCGCGAGGCACTCGAGCGCATCCGCGAGACGGGCGCCCAGGTGCGTGCGCAGTCGCCACTGATGAAGAACATCAACGACTCGTCCGACGCGTGGGCGGAAATGTGGGCGGAAGAGGTGCGCCTCGGCGCCATCCCGTACTACATGTTTGTCGCTCGCGATACCGGCGCCAAGCACTACTTCGAAGTGCCGCTCGTCCGCGCCTGGGAGATCTTCCAGGATGCGTATAAGCGCGTTCCCGGCCTCGCCCGGACCGTTCGCGGCCCCAGCATGTCGGCCGGCCCCGGCAAGGTCTGCGTTCTTGGACCGGCGCAGGTTGGCAACGAACGCGTGCTGGCCCTCAACTTCCTGCAGGGGCGGAACCCGGACTGGGTCGGCCGGCCGTTCTTTGCGCAGTACGACGAGCAGGCGACCTGGCTCGACGAGCTCCGGCCCGCCTTCGGCGAGGAGAAGTTCTTCTTCGAAGACGAACTGGCCGGGATGTTCGCACAGCCCTGATGGGGTAGGCCGGGGAGGTTGCGCACCCCGCGCCTCCCCGACGATCACGCCTCGCTCTGATACACTACCGCCGCGCCCTCCGGCGATCTGACCGCCGGCGCGGGCCCGGAGTTGTGATGTACCGTCGGATCTTTAGTGGTGTTATCGACCAGGGGAAGACCCAATCCTTCCTCGCGGCGATGCGGGAAGCTCGCGACCACCAGCAAGACCGCGGGATCCGGGCACGAACCAGCATCTGGGGCGCCATGACTGGCCAGACCAACGGCGTCCTGATCATCTCCGACTTCAACACGATGAACGACCTGGAGCGGTTCACCGAAATGGCCGCGCAAGATTCCAATTTCGCTGTCGTGCGCCGCGCCGTACGGAGCGAGATGGTGTTCGAAGCATCCGATGTCTCGATCCACCGGCTCTCCTACCATTCGGAGGGGCTGATTTCGAGTGAGGACGCGACCGCTCCGCGGCGGTACATGCGCGTGCTCGCGGGCGATGTACAGCCCGGGCGCCACCACCAGTTCGTCATGGCCATCTCGGAGGCCCTTGAGTACCAGAAGGCGCACGGCATCGATGCCACGACCAGCGTGTGGTCCTCCGTCACGGGCCCCACGGCCGGCATTTCGCTCGTCGCCGAATTCGACTCTTTCTCCGAACTCGAGCGCTTCGACGAGCTTTCCCAGAAAGACTCCGAGTTTGGCAAGCTCCGGCGCGCCGCACGCGCGACCATGGTCTTCCTCACCAGCGAGGTCGACCTCTATCGCAACCTCCTCTGACGCCGGGTTCTTTGTGGCCCACGAGGGCCGTACGATGCGCCGCATGAACGTACTTCTGCTCGGTGCGAACGGTCAGCTCGGCTCGGACATTGTTCGCCTTTGGAACGATGATGGCGTGCGCGTGCGTGCGGCCACCCGGGCGGACGCCGACGTGACCGATGCCGAGGCAGTCGGCCGCCTCGTCCACGATGCGAAGCCCGATGTCGTCATCAACACCACCGCGTTCCATAACCTCCCCGCCTGCGAAGAGGACCCGGAAATCGCGTTCCGCGTGAACGTCGTCGGGGGCCGGAACATCGCGCAGTCGGCTGCCAGCGTGGGCGCTGCGATCGTGCAAATCAGCACCGACTACGTCTTCGATGGGACCAAGCGCACACCCTACCTGGAAGACGATGCCCGGCGGTCGCTGAACGTCTATGGTGCGGCGAAGATCGCGACCGAGGACGTCGTCCGGCAGGCCAACCCCGAGGCACTCATCGTGCGCGTCTCGGGCCTGTACGGCCTCGCTGGGTCGGCCGGGAAGGGTGGCAACTTCGTCGAAACGATGCTCCGCCTCGCCCGCGAGGGAAAGCCCGTCCGCGTCGTTTCCGACCAGGTGACCGCGCCCACGAATACCGCAGAGATCGCCGAGGCACTGTTCCCCCTCGTGGCCGGCAGGACGCGTGGCACGGTCCATCTTGCTCCCGGAGATGGCTGTAGCTGGTACGAATTCGCTGCTGCGATCTTCGCTGCCTGCGGACTCTCACCCGATTTCGCGCCGGTCACCACCGCCGAGTTCGGCGCGCCACTCGAACGGCCGATGTATAGCGTGCTCGGTTCCACGCGAGTGCCACCCCTGCGACCCTGGCACGAGGGGCTGATGCGTTACCTGCGCGAAAAAGGACACGCCACGACCTAGGGAGCCGCGCAGCCCTGGCCTCCCGCAGCTCACTGCGTCAGAACTCTAAGTCGAGGCCAATGTCGAGGGCCGTTGCGCTGTGTGTGAGCGCACCCACCGAGATAGCGTCGACCCCGGTCTCGGCGATCTGCTGGACCGTTTCGAGCGTGATGCCGCCGCTCGCTTCGAGTTTCGCCCGGCCAGCGACGACCCGCACCGCCTCGGCCATGTCGGAGGTGGACATGTTGTCCAGCAGGATCCACTCGGGCTCACCTTCGAGCGCCGACTGAAGCTGCTCAAGCGTGTCGATCTCGACCTCGACCGGCGTGCCGGGGCGGAGGGCCCGGATGGCGGCCACGCCGTCCGCCAGCGATCGCCCTTCGCGTGCGAGCGCCTCGCGGTGGTTGTCCTTGATCATCGCCATCACCGCCAGGTCGCGCCGATGGTTCGTACCTCCACCGCAGCGGACGGCGTACTTTTCCAGGTCCCGCAAACCGGGCGTCGTCTTGCGCGTGTCTAGGATCACGGCGTTCGTGCCGGCGACGGCCTGGACATACCGTCGCGTCAGCGTGGCCGTCGCGGAGAGCCGCTGAACGAAGTTGAGCGAGGTTCGCTCCGCCTGGAGCAGCGCCCGCACCGGTCCGCTCGCGACTGCGAGCGTTGCGCCGGCCTCGAATGCTTCGCCTTCAGCACAACGCTGTTCGAACTGTACCCGGCCGTCGACCTGCTGGAAGGTCTCGGCGGCGACCGGGAACCCTGCAGCGACACCCGCCTGTTTCGCGACAAATATCGCGCGTCCCGTCAGCTCGGTGCTCACCGTGGCGAGGCTGGTCACATCCTCGAATGCCCGGTCCTCCTCGAGTGCGCGGCGGACTGCCGCTGCCACGACGTCCGGGTTGAGCGGATCAATCTCCACGATGAAACACCTGCCTTCGTTGCCAATGCTCGTCATCTCGCTGGGGGAAATCCCTGCGGAAGTGGGCGCCACGGCTCTCCTCGCGGCGCAGTGCCGCGCGAAGCATCAGCCGCGCCAGGACAGACATCTGACGGCGTTCGAAACCGGCACGGTCGGCCGGTTCGGGGGCAATGGTCCAGCCCTCCGCCTCTGCCAGCCCGGCCTCCAGCCCGTCCCTGCTGCGTTCGATGCCGGCGTGCTCCCACATGAGGCGTTGAACCGCAGCGTACGACGGTGCGTCGCCACCGGGGTCGAAGAGCGGCTCGCTTTCCGGGCTCCGGGTCGACCACTCCCCGTTGCCCTGCTCCATGTGCTCCACCACCCGTTTACCGAAGACCACCGTCTCCATCAGCGAATTGCTCGCCAGTCGATTCGCGCCGTGGACGCCCGTACACGCCACCTCCCCACACGCGTACAGGCCCGTGATGCACGTTCGCCCCCAGGTGTCAGTACGGACGCCCCCCATCAGGTAGTGCGCCGCGGGGGCCACCGGGATGGGCTCGTGCCGGATGTCGATCCCGTGTTCGTGGCAGAAGCTGTAGATCCCGGGGAACCGCGCCGCGAGGTCGACGTCGGTGATCTCGCTGCAATCGAGGAGTGCATAGTCCTGCCCGGTCCGCCGCATCTCCGCCACGATAGCGCGAGCGACCACGTCGCGCGGCGCAAGGTCGGCAAGTTCGTGGTAGCGGGCCATGAACGCCTCCCCGTCCTCGTTCCGGAGCACCGCACCCTCGCCGCGCACAGCTTCGGAGATCAGGAACGGAGGCGTGCCGGGGAGCCGGAGTGCCGTCGGGTGGAACTGGTAGAACTCGAGGTCGGCGACTTCGGCGCCGGCCATGAACGCGAGGGCGATGCCGTCTCCCGTGGTGACTTCGGGGTTCGTCGTGTGCGAAAAAAGCTGCCCGGCGCCGCCGGTTGCGAGGACCACCCACTCAGCCTCATACACCTCCGCGGTGCCGCTGCGCACATCGATCGCTTCAACCCCACGGATGCGGCCGCCCTCAACTGCTAGCCGGGTAACGAGTGTGTAGTCGAGGATGGTGATGCCGGGCGCTTGCGCCGCGCCTGTGAGGGCGGTTTCGATCTCCGCACCGGTGCGGTCGCCCCCCGCGTGGAGCACGCGCGATTGGCTGTGTGCGGCCTCCCGTCCGAGCGCGACTTCCCCGCCAAGCTGGTCAAACGAGACGCCGTAGTCGATCAGGTCGCGAATCCGCGACGGCGCTTCGGTGCAGAGGACCTCCGCTGCCGCTTCGTCCACAAGACCCGCGCCCACGCTGATAGTGTCGGCGAGGTGTTGCTCCACCGAATCGAGCGGCCCGACGGCGGCAGCGATCCCGCCCTGCGCCCAGCGCGTGTTGCACTCGTCGATGCTGCCCTTG
>JALOAP010000082.1 GCA_023228745.1 Dehalococcoidia bacterium
CGCGGCGAGATTGCCGTCCGGGTTATCGAGGCGCTGCGAACGCTTGGCATCCGATCAGTCGTGATTGCGTCCATCCCCGACCGGCACAGCCGGCCGGTCCGCCTCGCCGATGACTGGGTGCTCCTCGAGGGCTACTCGGCCGCGGAGACCTACCTCGATGTCGAAGCAGTCATCGCGGCGGCGAAGTCCACGGGCTGCGAGGCGATCCACCCCGGTTACGGCTTCCTTAGCGAGCGTGCCGACTTTGCAGAAGCCTGCGCTGACGCGGGACTCGCGTTCGTTGGGCCGCCCGCGGACGTGCTGCGAGCGCTTGGCGACAAGGCGGGTGCGCGCCAGATCGCGCTCGCCCACGGCGTGCCAGTGGTTCCCGGCTACGACGGCCCGGACGACCACGCGAGCCTGTTGCGTGCAGGGGAGCGCCTCGGCTTCCCGTTGATGGTGAAGGCGCGCGGCGGTGGCGGTGGCCGGGGCATGCGCGAAGTGCACGGTCTCGCCGATCTCCCGGAAGCACTCGCCGCCGCGCGGCGTGAGGCCGAGGCCGCGTTTGGTGATCCCGGCCTGCTTCTCGAACGGCTCGTTACACACGCCCACCATGTCGAGGTCCAGGTACTCGGGGACTCTCACGGCAACCTTATCCATCTCGGCGAGCGAGACTGCTCGGTGCAGCGCCGCCGTCAGAAGCTCATTGAAGAGTCTCCGAGCCCCGTCATCGATGATGGGCTCCGCTCGGCACTGACCGGCGCCGCACTGCGGCTCGCCCGAGCGGTCAACTACGTGAACGCCGGGACCGTAGAGTTCCTCGTGGGCGAGCCCGGCGAAGATGGCCAGCGGCCGTTCTACTTCCTCGAGGTGAACCCTCGCCTGCAGGTCGAACACCCGGTGACCGAGCTCGTGACCGGCCTCGACCTGGTCGGACTCCAGCTCCGCGTGGCTGCCGGGGAGCCGTTGCCGTTCGCGCAAGAAGATGTCCGCTTCGAGGGCCACGCCGTCGAGTTCCGCATCAACGCCGAGGACCCCTGGGAGAGTTTCCGGCCGAGTGCCGGGCGCATCCATGGCCTGTCCCTCCCCCCGGCGTGGGCCGCACGTACGGACATGGGCTACGGCGAGGGTGATACCGTCCCTGCGCAGTACGACTCGCTCCTCGCGAAGGTGGTCGTGCACGAGGCCGACCGAGCCGCTGCGCTGGATGCCGGTATCGAACAGGTCAGCGTGGTCGATTTCGCCGGCGTGGCGACCAACGCCGCGCTACTCGCGGCGGTCGCCGGCGACGAAACCTTCCAGGCGGGTGGCCACCACGTCGGCTGGCTTGAGCCACACCTCGATGCACTGCTCGACGATGCTCGCCCACCAGAGCAGGTGCTTGCCGCGGGAGCGCTCGCGGCGGTGCTGCTTGCACCGGAGGGCACGTCGCCATTCCGATCCGGGCCGTCCGACCTTCACCTGGCCACGGCACGCGGTATCGCACACCTGCACATACGGCCCATCCGGTCCCACGAATACAAGGTCGCGCTGGCCGACCTGTCGATGCGATGTGTCATCGACGATGTCGCGCCCGGGCAGCTCCGCCTTCGCGTCGAAGGTCACGGGAACGCCGTTGATGTCGTCGTCATCCAATCCAACGGTGGTGGGCTCTCGGCATGGATTGAAGGAGCCACGCCGCGCCGCACGTGGAATCTTGCTCCCGTCGCGCCGCCCCCGCTCCCGCGCCACGCTCAGGCAGCAAGGGCGGGAGCAACGCTGATCACCGCGCCACTCGCCGGCACGATCGCAGAGGTGCGCGTCCGCGAGGGTACCGAAGTCGCGGCCGCCGAGCTGCTGATTGTGCTCGAAGCGATGAAGATGGAGCACCGCATCACCGCCGACGGTGGTGGGAAGGTGCAGCGCGTTGCCGTCCGTGTGGGCGATGTCGTGCGCGAAGGCGACGTGCTCGTCGAACTTGGCTGAGGACTCGAAAACGAATTTCTCGCGCGTTTTTCCATCGCTCCGCATCATGGGGATATGACAAAGCGCCGCGGCGACGTCCGCAATATCGCCATCATCGCTCACGTCGACCATGGGAAGACCACCCTCGTCGACGCGCTCCTGAAGCAGTCCAACGTGTTCCGCGAGAACCAGGATGTGGGCTCGCTCATCCTCGATTCGAACCCGCTCGAACGCGAAAAAGGCATCACGATCATGGCGAAGAACGCGGCCGTCGATTATCGCGGGGTGCGCATCAACATCATCGACACGCCCGGCCACGCTGACTTCGGCGGCGAAGTCGAACGCGTCCTGAACATGGCCGACGGCGTGCTGCTACTCGTTGATTCGGTCGAAGGCCCGATGCCCCAGACGAAGTTCGTGCTGCGGAAGGCGCTTGGCCTCGGGCTCCGGGCGGTGGTGGTCGTGAACAAGATCGACCGCCCGAACGCTCGCATCCGCGAGGTCGTGACCGAAACACAGGACCTCTTCCTCGACCTCGCGACCGACGAATCGCAGCTCGACTTCCCGGTCGTCTACACGAATGCGCGCGACGGGTACGCCAGCTTCGACCCGGCCGCACGCAGCGGGGACATGCAGTTGCTCTTCGACACCATCCTCGAGCACATCCTCGCTCCCGAATCGGACGAGACAAGGCCGTTCCGGATGCTGGTGACGACGCTCCAATACGACAGCTACCGTGGGCGCACTGCGGTGGGCCGCATCAGCGAGGGAGTGGTTCACCCCGGCGACAGCATCCTTCGCTACACCCACGACGGCGCCGCCTCGCAGCACCGGGTGCTGCAGGTGTTCGGCTTCCAGGGACTTGGCCGGGCGGAGGTTGCGGAGGCCGCCGCCGGCGATATCGTCGCTATCACCGGTGTCCCCGACATTCTCATTGGTGAGACGCTGGCAAACGCCGCGGCAGAAGGCCAGCTCCCTCCCATCACCATCGAAGAGCCCGCAATGCAGATGACCTTCAAGGTGAACGACTCACCCTTCGCGGGTCGCGAGGGCCAGTTCGTCACCAGCCGCCAGCTTCGCGAACGCCTCTTCCGGGAGGTCGAGACGAACGTCGCACTGCGCGTGGAAGACGGCGAGAGTGCCGACGCATTCGTCGTTAGCGGCCGCGGCGAACTCCACCTCGCGATCCTCGTCGAGACGATGCGCCGCGAAGGATACGAGTTCGCCGTCACGCGCCCGGAAGTCATCCTCCGCCACGGTGACGGCGGCCTCGAAGAGCCGTACGAGCGGCTGTTCGTTGAAGCGCCGGAGTCCGCAACCGGCTTCCTCATCGAATCGCTCTCTGGCCGGAAAGCGCAGATGACCGGCATGCACAACGACCCCAGCGGCGATGTGCGCATCGAGTTCGAAATCCCCACGCGCGGCCTCATCGGCTTCCGTGACTCCTTTATTACCGGCACGGGCGGCGAGGGCATCATGAACACCGAGTACCTGGGCTATCGCCCGTGGGCCGGCGAGATCGCCCGGAGCCGGAACGGTGCACTCGTCGCCGCCGAGACAGGCCAGGCGCTGAGCTACGGTATCGCCAACGCACAGGAGCGCGGCATCCTCTTCATCGAACCCGGCGCAGAGGTGTACGAAGGCGAAGTGGTTGGCCTCCACGCGAAGGACAACGACCTCGTCGTCAACGTCTGCAAGGCGAAGAAGCTCACGAACATCCGCAGTTCGACCTCCGACATCGCCGTGAAGCTGACTCCGCCGCAGCCGCCCAGCCTCGAGCGGAGCCTCTCGCTCATCGCCAACGACGAGCTCGTGGAGGTTACTCCGAAATCGCTCCGCATCCGCAAAGCGCACCTGAAGGCGCTCGACCGCGAGCGTGCCGCCAAGCGCGCGAAGGTTGGCGTCTAAGATCCCGGCTCGCCGGGGGCATCGACAATCGTCACTCGACAATTGACAATCCGTCCCATGCGCGCACACGACCTCGATACGCCCTGTCTCCTGCTTGATATCGATGTCATGGAACGAAATATCGCATCCATGGCGAGCTATCTCGTCGACAAACCAGCGAAGCTGCGCCCCCATTTCAAGACGCCCAAGACGCCGGAGGTCGCGCGGCGGCAGCTCGCGGCCGGGGCGATCGGGATCACCGTTGCGAAGCTCGGCGAGGCCGAAGTGCTCGCAGATGCCGGCCTCGGGCCCATCCTTGTCGCGAACCAGGTCGTTGGCCCGCAGAAGATCGACCGCCTGATGGCTCTCCTCGCGCGCGGCGCGGACATCACGGTGGCGGTCGAAGCCGCGTATCACGTCCGCGAATTAGCGGAGGGTGCGAAACGATCGGGGCAGACGCCTGCCGCGATCATCGAGATCGATGGCGGCATGCACCGCTGCGGCACCCGTTCGCCCGCGGAGACGGTCGCGCTCGCGCGTGAGCTCGTGGCGGCGGGCGTCCGCTATCGCGGCGTCATGGGCTACGAAGGCCACGCAGTGCTCCTCCCGGACGAAGCCGAGCGCCGCGAGAAGGCGGCTGCATCACTCTCTGTCGTGAAGGAGCACGTGGAAGCGCTCGCCGAGGTGGGCCTCTCACCCGGGATTGTGTCCGTTGCCGGCACCGGGACGTTCGAATTTGCCGCCGAGGCGCCCTTCGTCACCGAATTGCAGTGCGGGTCCTACGTATTCATGGACGGCGCCTATGGGTGGGTCCTGCCCGGCCGGTTTGAAAATGCGCTGTCGCTACTGACGACCGTCATCTCTATTCGTGATGACTACGCGGTTGCCGACGCCGGGATGAAATCGCTGACCAACGAGTTCGGCGCACCTCGCACAAAGGATGGCCGCATCAAGGCGGCCCGCCTCGCGGAGGAGCATGCCCACCTCGTCGGCGAGGGCATCGAGTCCCTGCGCATCGGCGATAAGGTCGAGCTCATCCCCAGCCATGGAGACACGACCCTCAACCTGCACGACACGTATTTCGTCGTTCGCGATGGCGAGGTTGTGGACCAGTGGCCCATCCTCGCCGCCCGGAAGTTCCGCTGACTGCCTGCCGGGGCGGCCACTACGTTCGTGGCATGCGAGGTACAATTAGTCGCGTAAGGAGGAGTGTCCGATGCGCGAATGTCCCTGGTGCGGGCGGATGAATCTGAACGTGTACGCCTACTGCCAGAGCTGCGGACGAGGGTTCGATGGCCCTGAAAAGAAAGAGCCGCAGAAGGCAGAAACACGATCGAAGCGCAACCTCTGGTGGCCCTTCGGTTCTCGTTCTTCCACCACGACACAGAATCCCTGACCGCCTCGCGCGTCGTCCGGGCGACGCGCCATCACCGTCCCGATGACGATCGCCGGCAAACGCGCTGGCGATTTTCGTGTCCGCCGGGTGTGCCGGCGCCGGTTGCTTCTGGTGCTATAGCCCCTGTCGCGCTCGCCACTCCCGGATCCAGCCCGTGTGCTCCTCTTCGTGGACGCTTCGCAGGCCGGCCTCTCCGTACAACGCCTCATCCAACCCCCGCTCCGTCGCCGAGGAAACCGCGTCCAGGAGCTGCGCCCGCGACGCTTCGAGCTCCCAGCGCGCCTGTTCCAGCGGCAGTTCGCGCCGCAGGTCATATGCCAGCGCGTTGTAGGCGTCCCCCTGCTCCTCGGTCATCCGCCAGGCGGAATCATGACCGGCAGAGATGCGGCGCACCTCCGCCGCCCGGATCTCATCCCATGCCGCAAGATGTGCCAGGTGGTCTTTCACCGACCAGCCATCCAGCGAACGCTCCATGAGCTGCGCATCGGAGAGACCCGCGATCGCACCCAGCAGCTCCCGCCTGCTCGCTGCATAGTGTTGGAGCAATTCCGTCCGGTTCTGCACCATTTCCGCGCCATCGTACGCGCCCCCGTCAAGGGACCCTGCCTCCCGTCTCGCTGAGCACCGGTCAAGGCGCTGAACGGATTGCGTGGGGCACGCATTTGACACCCCGCAAAGTGTCCCGAACAATCAATCTTGCCGTCGGGGAACCGGCGGCGAACCGGCGGAGACGCCGGCGCACCTTTCGCCTCCCGGCATGATGCACACCGGGCCCAGGGGCTCGGGCTTGACATAGTTCTGGGAATATGCGAACATATGAGTGAATCCGCCGAAGCGCGAGCCCGGCGGTGGAGCGGGCGGGATTGGGCATCGCCTCGGTCCCGTACAAAGATTCTCCCGGGCGGCTACCGCAAGCATTGTCCTCGTGGTAGGTTGGGAGTTCCGGCAGGCCGGAGGGTTTGCCGGGGAGGCCAAAGCCCCCGACAGGGGCGGCGGCAGCGAGTTGACAGGTCCCACACGGACAGCTAGTCTTCTCGTTCGGGCCTTGCGAAAGGCCGGCGCACTTTAACAACTGGATAGCGGACGAAAGAGAACAGTTCGGAAACCCGTTAATGGGAACTGAGCCGGTCTTTTGATCGGATATAGGTTTCTTTTTCGGAGAGTTTGATCCTGGCTCAGGACAAACGCTGGCGGAATGTATTAGGCATGCAAGTCGCACGAACCTTCGGGTTAGTGGCGGACGGGTGAGTAACACGTGGGTAACCTGCCTCGTAGTGGGGAATAACTTGCCGAAAGGTGAGCTAATACCGCATATGACTACCGGTGAGATTCCGGAAAGTCAAAGCTCCGGCGCTACGAGAGGGGCCCGCGGCCGATTAGCTAGTTGGTGGGGTAATGGCTCACCAAGGCGACGATCGGTAGCTGGTCTGAGAGGATGGTCAGCCACACGGGGACTGAGATACGGCCCCGACTCCTACGGGAGGCAGCAGCTAAGAATCTTGCGCAATGGGCGAAAGCCTGACGCAGCAATTCCGCGTGGGGGACGAAGGCCCTAGGGTTGTAAACCCCTTTTGCGAGGGAAGAAGTTCTGACGGTACCTCGCGAATAAGCACCGGCTAACTACGTGCCAGCAGCCGCGGTAATACGTAGGGTGCAAGCGTTGTCCGGATTTATTGGGCGTAAAGAGCCCGCAGGCGGCCTGGCAAGTTTCAGGTGAAATCTCCCGGCTCAACTGGGAGGGGTCCTGGAAAACTGCTGGGCTTGAGGCAGGGAGAGGGATGTGGAATTCCCGGTGTAGTGGTGAAATGCGTAGATATCGGGAGGAACACCAGTGGCGAAGGCGGCATCCTGGCCCTGTCCTGACGCTGAGGGGCGAAAGCGTGGGGAGCAAACCGGATTAGATACCCGGGTAGTCCACGCCGTAAACGATGAGTACTAGGTGTAGGGGGTATCGACCCCCTCTGTGCCGAAGCCAACGCGATAAGTACTCCGCCTGGGGACTACGGCCGCAAGGCTAAAACTCAAAGGAATTGACGGGGGCCCGCACAAGCAGCGGAGCGTGTGGTTTAATTCGATGATACGCGAAGAACCTCACCCAGGTTTGACATGCATGTGGTACTGATGTGAAAGCTGAGGGACCCTTCGGGGAGCATGCACAGGTGTTGCACGGCCGTCGTCAGCTCGTGCCGTGAGGTGTTGGGTTAAGTCCCGCAACGAGCGCAACCCCTGTCGCCAGTTGTACTTTTCTGGCGAGACTGCCGAGAAAACCTCGGAGGAAGGAGGGGACGATGTCAGGTCAGCGTGGCCCTTACGCCTGGGGCTACACACACGCTACAATGGGCAGTACAACGGGTCGCGAAACCGCGAGGTGGAGCTAATCCCATCAAAGCTGTCCTCAGTTCGGATTGCAGGCTGAAACCCGCCTGCATGAAGCCGGAGTTGCTAGTAAACGCAGGTCAGCATTACTGCGTTGAATACGTTCCCGGGCCTTGTACACACCGCCCGTCACGTCATGAAAGTTGGAGACACCTGAAGCCGGTGGGCTAACCGCAAGGAGGCAGCCGTCGAGGGTGGGGCCAGCGATTGGGACGAAGTCGTAACAAGGTAGCCGTAGCGGAAGCTGCGGCTGGATCACCTCCTTTCTAGGGAGTTCGTCCCCCTTGCAACATCCCCAGGGCAGCGGTGTCCAGGGGGAGCAAGGGAAGGCGATACCCAGGTCGATCGGCTCCAACCGGAGTCGTACCTGAGGCGCCCGAACGGCCTTTCTTCCGTCCGCTATCCAGCTTTTAAAGCTGCACCGGCCTTGGGCCATTAGCTCAGCAGGTTAGAGCGCAGTCCTGATAAGACTGAGGTCTCTGGTTCGAGTCCAGAATGGCCCACCATTTTGGCCCGCTGCTGAGGACTTGGCCCGCAACAGCGGCCATGGCATACTGAATAGACCCCGGAGGGGCCGTAGCTTAGTTGGGAGAGCGCCGCCTTTGCACGGCGGAGGTCAGGAGTTCGAATCTCCTCGGCTCCACCACCCAGCTCGGTCACCCCCCCGGAAACGACCAGGAGAGCAAGCAATAGCAGGTCAGGCAACCTAGCGAGCTAGCGTGTCAGTCGTCGAGACGAACCCCACCGGTTCGCCACGGCGAGCCGGTTTTTGTTTGTCCTCCAGCCATGGTTTCGCAATCGACCCCTGCCGAAGGCAGTGGCCGGCGGCGAAGCCGGGACCCCGGGTGGAACCCTGGGGCGCACCTTAATAACTGAAGAGTGAAGTAGACTGCATCTGTACGTCCACGCGCATTCGTGCGTCGTGGGCGAATGGACAATTCAAGGCGAGCCTTAATGTGGGTCAAGCTACTTAGGGCGCGCGGTGGATGCCTTGGTACCAGAGGCCGATGAAGGACGTGGTAAGGCTGCGATAAGCTCCGTTCAGCTGCCAAACAAGCTTAGGCGGAGATTTCCGAATGGGGAAACCCGGCCCGGTAGAACCGGGTCACCCCGGACTGAACACATAGGTCCGGAGGAGGGCACCGGGGGAACTGAAACATCTAAGTACCCCGAGGAAAAGAGAGTATTCCCTTAGTAGCGGCGAGCGAACGGGGAAAAGCCCAAACCGTCATGGTTCGCCATGGCGGGGTTGTAGGGCCTGTCATTGTGGAGTTACCAAGCACACATTTAGGAGAACGGTCCTGGAATGGCCGGCCAAAGAGGGTGAGAGCCCCGTAAGCGAAAAGTGTGTGCCTCCCGGCAGGTTCCTGAGTACCACGGGACACGTGAAACCCCGTGGGAATCTGGGGAGACCACTTCCCAAGGCTAAATACCTCTGGTGACCGATAGTGAACCAGTACCGTGAGGGAAAGGTGAAAAGTACCCCGGGAGGGGAGTGAAAGAGATCCTGAAACCGCGTGCCTACATGCAGTCGGAGCTCGTTACGACGAGTGACGGCGTGCCTATTGCAGAATGAGCCGGTGAGTTACTTTACGTGGCAAGGTTAAGCAAGGTGACTTGTGGAGCCGTAGCGAAAGCGAGTCCGAATAGGGCGCTCAGAGTCGCGTGGAGTAGACGCGAAACCTGGTGATCTACCCATGGGCAGCGTGAAGTCCAGGTAAAACTGGATGGAGGCGCGAACCTTCTAACGTTGCAAAGTTATTGGATGACCTGTGGGTAGCGGTGAAATGCCAAGCGAACCAGGAGATAGCTCGTTCTCCCCGAAATGCATCTAGGTGCAGCCTCGAGTGATATCCCGCGGAGGTAGGGCTCTGAATGGGCTAGGGGGCTTACCGCTTACCAAACCCAATCAAACCGCGAATGCCGCTGGACAAAACTCGGGAGTGAGACGGTGGGGGCTAAGCTTCATCGTCGAAAGGGAAACAGCCCAGACCACCAGCTAAGGTCCCTAAGTCCGTGCTCAGTGTGAAAGGATGTTGAATTGCAGAGACAGCCAGGAGGTTGGCTTAGAAGCAGCCACCCTTTAAAGAGTGCGTAATAGCTCACTGGTCGAGTGGTTCTGCGCCGACAATTCAACGGGGCTAAGCACGGCACCGAAGCTGTGGGCCAACATTTTTGTTGGCGGTAGGGGAGCGTTTGCTTCAGCTGTGAAGCGGTAGCCGGGAGGCGCCGTGGAGCGAAGCGAAGTGAGAATGCCGGCATGAGTAGCGTAAGGCGCGTGAGAACCGCGCCCGCCGTATACCTGAGGTTTCCTACGGAAGGTCAATCCGCGTAGGGTTAGTCGGGCCTAAGCCGAGGCCGAAAGGCGTAGGCGATGGACAGCTGGTTAGTATTCCAGCACCGCGATGGTAGCGTTTGATGCAGAGGGGGGACCCGGAAGGGTAG
>JALOAP010000083.1 GCA_023228745.1 Dehalococcoidia bacterium
TGCAGCAGATGGCGAAAGACGAAAGTCAGCCCGACTCCGTGCGCGAAGGCGTCGCGGCCGAGCTGGAACTCATCGGCGCAGGCGCTCCCGTGCACCCAAGCTTCCAGCGTGCTCGGCAGCTCGTGACCGCGGCACAGACCGATGGTGACGTTGTGGATGTGGCGAAGCTGGCTGAGGAAGCGCTTGCGCGTATCAAGAACGCTCCGAAGCCCAAACGGCGATCTTCACCGACCGCGCTGACCTCGCGCGTCGACCGCGACGAGCCGTGGCCGATTCGCGCATTCGTCGTCACGTGGACGGAACTCGACGGCTGGTGGCGGCACTTCGACGTCGATGACCTGGCTCGTCAATTGAGTCACGCCGAGGTCGAGATGTTCCTGCACGTTGTTGAAGCCACCGTTCAGGTCGCTGAGCAACTCCGTGCCGCGCGCGACGTTGATCGTGCGGACGCCGAGTCGGCGGCCCAGGTGGGGAACCTTCGCGCCCTCTGACTCGGGATAGATGCGGCGCACCTGTCCCGCATGAAGCTTCTTACCGCTCCTCGCGCACGCCGCACTCTGATCGCCCTCACCGCGGCGCTGTCGCTGGCGATCCTTGTCGCCGGAATCGGCATCTACGGACTCGTCATCGGATCCGAGCAACCCACCGAGTCAACTGATCCTCCATTGTCGAGTGCTGCTCCGAGCGCAGAACCTTCTCGTGAGCCGACCTCACCATCTCGGATCCCGTCGATCCCACCGACCACCGACGCCGAGGCGTTCGCACGCAGCGTCGCCGCGGCACTGTTCACCTGGGACACCGGCAGTGCGTTCCTGCCGCTCGACTACACCGCAGTCATCCTCGACGTCGCCGACCCGACCGGCTTCGAACAGTCGGGGCTCGCCGCCGACATCGCCACTTACCTGCCCACGTCGAGCGCGTGGGCGCAGCTGCGACCGTACGCAACGACGCAGCGGTTGGAGATCACCTCAGTGTTCGTGCCGGATACCTGGGCTGATGCGCTCGCGCAGGCTCGCCCGGGGCAGCTCCCCGACGGCGCCGCGGCATACACGATCGAGGGTATCCGCCAGCGATCCGGCGTGTGGAACGGCGACTCGGTCACCGCAGAGCATCCGGTCGCGTTCACGATCTTCATCGCGTGCCCGGCCGAGGACCCTTGCTACGTCCTGCGGCTCTCGCAATTGAACCTTCCGCTGCGTTAGGACGACTGGCTCATGATGAAGAAACTCGCGATCGCAGTGGTCGCCTTGATGTTGCTCGCACCGACCCTCGGACTCGTCACCGTCGGACTGGTGGTGAATCCCACCGCCATCGCGTGCCTTGCCTCGTCGGGACTCACCGTCGGAAACGTGCCGGACTCTCTCGTGGTCACGACCGCAAACGGTGAGACATTCACCCTGAACAAGCAACAGCTCACGCACGCTGCGACGATCATCACCGTCGGATCGAGCATCGACGGTGTGACGAGGGACGCCATCCAGATCGCACTGATGGCAGCGCTGACCGAGTCAACGCTTCGACAGCTCGCGAACACCGGAGCGTACCCCGAGTCCGGCAGCTATCCGAACGATGGGAACGGCTCCGATCACGACTCACTCGGCCTGTTCCAGATGCGACCGCAATCGGGCTGGGGATCGATCGCGGAGCTGATGGAACCCGAATACCAAGCCAAAGCATTCTTCGGCGGCCCGACCGGCCCCAACTACCCCTCGCCCCGTGGCCTTCTGGACATCCCCGGCTGGCAGAGCATGGGCAAGGGCGAAGTCGCGCAAGCAGTCGAAGTGTCGGCGTACCCCGACCGGTACAACAACTATGAGCCCGTCGCCGAGACGATCCTCACGACACTCACGCGTGGCACATTGGCAGCGACGACGACGCCAACGGCCCCTGCGTCGCCTGTCGTCGACGTGGCGGAGGCCTCGCGCGTCGTGTTCCCGTTGCCGGAGGGAACCTGGGTGCACACAAGTGATTTCGGTCCACGAACCGATCCCCTCACTGGCGAGAGCGCCTTCCACAGCGGAACGGACTTCGCCGCGCCGGATGGGACGCCGATCCTCGCCGCGGCTGACGGTGTCGTGACGGTTGCCGAGTTCTCTGGAGGCTACGGCGGCCTCATCGTAATCGAGCACCGCCTCGGTGGCGTGACGGTCGCGACCGGCTATGCGCACATGTGGCAGCACGGCATCCACGTCACCGTCGGCGAGCGCGTTGTCGCCGGGCAACACATCGGCGACGTGGGCTCGTCCGGGCGTTCAACAGGCCCTCATTTGCACTTCGAGGTTCGACCAGGTGGAACGAACGGCGAAGCGGTGGATGCTGCGAAATGGCTCAATGATCACGACGCAGCAGATCTCCCCGAAGCTACGGCAGGAGCCGGATGTTCCGCGCTTGGAGGCGGTCTCTGATGAACGTGTTTCCTGACTTCGGCAGCCTCAGCGGCATCGGTGACCTCAGAGTCGTGATCGGCGCGATGCTCACCATCATCCTGATCGTCGCGGTGCTCATGATCATCATCAGCGCGATCACCTGGGCCATCGCCACGTCGACGGGTAACCCTGGGGTCGCCGCGAAGGCGCGCGCCGGGGTCTTCGTCGCACTCGGCGCCGCGATCCTCGCCGGTGGTGGCGTCACCTGGGTGAACTGGCTCATCGACGTCGGTGGGCAGCTGTAGCAGTGCTGCTGGCCTTGGCCATGGCATGGTGCTGTCGCGATCTTTTCGCTCTGACCGTTTGCGTTTGAGTTGTTGATGCGAAGTCCATCAAGAAGTTATTGGCAGCCGAGAGCAGCGTCGAGCTACCGGGCACGCTGAAGTACATCAGATGATGTATAGTCATTGGATGCTGACTCTTACGGATCGAATCGACGTGATGAACCGGCTCGGTCGGGCGATGGCCGACCCGACCCGCTCTCGCATCCTCCTGGCCCTCCTGGCTGGCCCGAGCTACCCGGCGGTGCTGTCTCGCGATTTGGGGCTTTCACGCTCGAACGTGTCAAACCACCTGACATGCCTGCGCGGGTGCGGGATCGTGGTGGCCGAGCCCGAGGGCCGACAGACCCGCTACGAGGTCGCAGACCCGCACCTCGCCCGCGCGCTGACGGCGCTGGTGGACGTGACGCTTGCGGTCGACGAGAGCGTGCCGTGCATGGACCCCGACTGCGGAGTCGAGGGCTGCGTGGCGGGGGAGGCTCGGGCGTGAGCGCGGTCACGGGTTCGCAGGTCGAGCACGTCGACCTCGACGACGATGATGACGATGATCGGCCGTGGTATCGGAGCCCCAGCGTTCTGATCCCGATCGCTTCGGGTGTCGCGTTCGCCGCCGGTCTGGTGTGCGAGTGGACCGGCGCCGAGACCGCGGGTCTGGTGCTGTTCTGGATTGGCTTGCTGCTGGGCGCGTACACCTTCGTGCCGGGCGCGCTGCGCAAGCTGTTCACGAAGGGCAAGCTCGGCATCGGGCTGCTGATGACGATCAGCGCCACCGGTGCGGTGATCCTCGGCTACGTCGAGGAAGCCGCCGCGCTGGCGTTCCTGTACTCCATCGCGGAGGCGCTGGAAGACAAGGCGATGGACCGTGCCCGCGCCGGGTTGCGGGCGCTGTTGAAGCTCGTGCCCGACACCGCACTCGTCAAACGCGGCGACGCCACGGCCGAGGTCGAGGCGAAGGAGCTGCGCGTCGGGGATGTCCTCGTGGTCCGGCCGGGCGAACGCATCGCCACCGACGGCACCGTGCGCGCCGGGCGGAGCAGCCTGGACACGTCCGCGATCACGGGCGAGTCGATCCCGGTCGAGGTCGAACTGGGCACCGACGTGTCGGCCGGGTCGATCAACACCACCGGCGTTCTCGAGGTCGAGGCTACCGCCGCAGGCACCGACAACTCGCTCACCACCATCGTGGAGCTGGTCGAACAGGCGCAGGCTGAGAAGGGCGACCGTGCCCGCCTGGCCGACCGGATCGCCCGACCGCTGGTGCCCGGCGTGATGATCCTCGCCGTGCTGGTCGGCGTGCTCGGGTCGCTGCTGACCGGCGACTGGGAGCTGTGGATCACCCGCGCCCTGGTGGTGCTGGTCGCCGCGTCGCCGTGCGCGTTGGCGATCGCCGTCCCGGTGACTGTAGTCTCCGCGATCGGCGCTGCTTCGAAGTTCGGGGTGGTCGTGAAGTCCGGGGCTGCGTTCGAACGGTTCGGCGGCATCCGTCACCTTGCCGTCGACAAGACTGGCACCCTGACCCGCAACGAGCCCACCGTGATTCGCGTCGTGACCGCCGCGGGCGTGACCGAGGAAGAGGCGCTAGCTTGGGCGGCGAGCCTCGAAGGCAACAGTACGCATCCGCTGGCCGCCGCAATCACGAATGCCGTATTCGATGCCCCGATCGCTGAAGGCGTCACCGAGACCGCCGGACATGGCATCACCGGCACCCTCGACGGTGCCCGTCTCGCCGTGGGCAGCCCCCGCTGGCTCGACGCGGGCACGCTGACCGACCAGGTGCAAGCGATGGAATCCGAGGGGATGACCGTCGTCATCGTCCACCGCAACGATCAGCCAGCCGGGGCGATCGGGGTGCGGGACGAGCTACGCCCCGAGGTTCCCGAGGTCATCGCCACGCTGAACCGCCGCGGGATCGGGGTGACGATGCTCACCGGCGATAACGCGCGGACCGCCGCTGCCTTGGCCGACCAGTCCGGCATCAAGGACGTGCGCGCCGAGCTGCGCCCCGAGGACAAGGCCACGGCCGTGGCGGAGTTGTCGAAGTCTCAGCCCACGGCCATGATCGGCGACGGCATCAACGATGCTCCCGCTCTCGCGGCCGCGGATGTTGGGATCGCGATGGGGGCCAAGGGCGCGGATGCCGCGATCGAATCCGCCGACATCGCCTTCACCGGCCACGACCTGCGCCTCATCCCGCAGGCCCTTGCCCACGCCCGCCGCGGCCGCAACATCATCAACCAGAACGTCGTGCTGTCAATCGCGATCATCGTCGTCCTTCTGCCGTTGGCAATTACTGGAGTCCTCGGACTTGCCGCGGTGGTGCTCGTGCACGAGGTCGCGGAAGTCGTCGTCATCCTCAACGGACTCCGCGCAGCGCGGCGCACCAAGGCATGACCGATCCCCTTGACGGCTCCGCTCCCTCCCCGGGATCAGCGGACGCCGTGGAAGCGAGTTCTGCCCGCAAGCTGGCGCGGGTCCGGCTCCGCTGGTTCCTGCTCGCGTGCGCCGTCGCCGCCGGCGCAGTGCTGATCGACCAAGGCAGCAAGGCACTCGCCCTCGCAGAGCTCAGTGAGGATGACCGCATCCCGCTGTTGGGAGACTGGCTCGGCTTGCAGCTCGCGTTCAACCCTGGCACCGTCATGTCCCTCGGTTCCGACTCAACGTGGCTGCTCACCCTCATCGCCGCGGCGGCCTCCATCGCCCTGCTCATCGCCGCGACCCGCGCCCCCTCGGCCGGGTGGGCGGTCGCGATCGGCCTAGTGTGGGGCGGCGCAGTCGGCAACCTCCTGGACCGGCTGCTCGCCCCACCGGGGTTCGGCCGCGGTCACGTCACCGACTTCCTCGCTTACGGCAACCTGTTCATCGGAAACCTTGCCGACGTCATCCTCGGCGTCGGCGTCGCTCTCGGCCTCTTGCTCTACCTCCGCGGCCCACACCACACCAGGAACGAACAATGATGGTCGCAGAGCATCAACGGCACGCGGCTGCCGGAAGCGCTGGGTCGCCAGGCAACTGGAACGCGGCGGTGGGCGCATGATTCTGTCCTCGGTCCTGCAGGCGATCGGCCTGTTCATCGCCACGAACATCGATGACATCATCGTGCTCTCACTGTTCTTCGCCCGAGGCGCGGGCCAGCGCGGGACCACCGCCCGAATCCTGGTCGGACAGTACCTCGGGTTCATCGGCATCCTGGGCGCGTCCGTGCTGGTGGCGCTCGGAGCGGGGGCGTTCCTGCCGCCAGAGGTCATCCCCTACTTCGGGCTCATTCCGCTGGGGTTGGGACTTTGGGCTGCGTGGCAAGCCTGGCGCAACCGCGGTGCGGACGATGACGATGAGGCAAAGGTCGAGGGCAAGACGGTTGGGGTGTGGACGGTGGCCGGGGTGACCTTCGCCAACGGCGGGGACAACATCGGCGTCTACGTCCCGGTCTTCCTCAGCGTGGGCCCAGCGGCCGTGGTGGCGTACTGCATCGTGTTCCTCGCCCTGGTCGCCGCCCTCGTCGGCCTGGGTAAGTTCGTCGCCACCCGCCGACCGATCGCCGAACTCCTGGAACGCTGGGAACACACCCTGTTTCCGATCGTGCTCATCGGCCTGGGCATCTTCATCCTCGTGAGCGGCGGTGCCTTCGGCCTCTGAACTCGTAGCCGACTACGTACATGGCAGCGTGCTGTGATTGCTACCTGGCGGCTGAGTGTCCCAGTGTGCTCCGCGTGTCAGCGGCCCAGACGACGCGCTCGGCGCCGCTGCCTCAACTGAGCCCACGCTGACCGCGTAGGCATCGATCACGCGGTCGGTGCCGGTGCTGAAGGCGTCGCGGATACCACTTGGACCACCACATCGATGAGCCCGGCTCTTGTGTCAGGCACAGCAGGAGGTGGGGAGTTCGTTGCGGAAGAGGTTCGCTGTGAGGCGAATGCCTTCTGCCATGGTGAGGTACGGAGCCCACGTGTCGGCGAGTTGCGTGACGGTGAATCCGGCTTTGATCGCGTAGGTCGCGGCGAGCATCATCTCTCCAGCAGTGTCAGCGAGTGCGTGGACGCCGAGAACCCTCCCGGAGTCAGCATCGGCGACAATCTTGATGCCGCCTCGGGTGTCATGGTTGGCGATTGCGCGGGGCACGTCGGACAGTCGCAGGTAGCGGCAAGCGCACCGGTATCCGGCGGCGATGGCGTCTGCTTCGGTGATCCCGGCGGAAGCGAGCTGGGGCGAGGTGAACAGCACGGAGGGGAGCCCGGTGTAGTCAACATGCTCAGCGCTACCGAGTGCGTTCCGCGCAGCGATCTTTCCGGCCATCGCGGCGACGTACACGTACTGGGGTGCAGCGGTGACATCACCGGCGGCGAACACGGCCGGATTGGTTGTCCGCTGCAGTTCGTCGACGATGACGAAACCACGCGCGTCGGTCGCAATGCCCGCCGCGGCAAGGTCGAGTCTCTCGGTGCGCGGTGTGCGGCCGGTGGCTACGAGTACCCGTTCACCCACAGCCACAGTCCCCCGGGCCGTCGTCACGTGCGCCAAACCGTCGATACGTGCGATGCTCGTGGCACGGTCACCAATGACGGTAATTCCGTCAGCTAGGAAGGCTTTGCGGAGTTCCGAGGAAAGTTCGGGTTCGGCGTGCGGGGCGAGCCGTCCGATGACGGTGACGTCGACCCCGAGCCGGGCGAAGAGTTGCGCTTGTTCCAGACCAACGAAACCCCCGCCGATCACGACCAGCGAATCGGGCAGCTCAGTCAGTTCCATCGCTGTGGTCGACGTCAGGTACTCGATTTGTTCGATACCGGGGATAGCCGGGATGAGTGGTTCTGCACCGGTAGCAATGAGATACGACTTGGCACGCACCGGTTGGCCATCTACGAGCAGCGTGGATGGACTGGCGAACGTGGCTGTGCCGGGAAGGATCTCGAATCCGTACGCGGTGGCGATGTCTGCGTACTTGGTTTGGCGGAGCATGCCGACCAGCTCGTCTTTTTGTTGCATGAGCGCGGCGAGGTCAACGTTGCCAGCAATCGTGGAGACGCTCGGGAACGGACTCGAGATCGCGGCGTGGCGTATGTGAGCGGCCGCGAGGAGCGTCTTCGAAGGCACACAGCCCACGTTCACGCAGGTACCGCCGAGGGTGCCGGACTCGATGGCGACGACGCTCGCACCCTCCAATCGGGCGTGGATTGCTGCGGACATTGCCGCGCCGCCAGTGCCGATCACCGCAAGGTCGAACTCGCTGTGTTGCGTCATGGTACTTCCCCCTATCGAACCGGGCCGTACGTTCGACCACTCGTAATAGGATGAACCTTCAAGTACGGTTGAAGGTCAAGCTGACTCTGGAGGTGTCACGATGCGGATCGGGGAACTCGCCGAAAAGGCAAGGACTACTACGTCGACCCTCCGGTACTACGAAGAGCGCGGGCTACTGCCGCAGCCAGAACGAACCCCGACTGGGTACCGCAGCTATGGGGACGAGTCAATTCAGAGGCTTGAATTCATTGACCGGGCACGTGCCGCCGGGCTCACCCTGGCACAAACCGCAGAGATTCTGGATGTTCGTGACTCGGGCCATTCGCCCTGCGATCACGTGCGAGGCCTCCTTGACCGTCAGCTCGTAGACATCGACGCGCTGATCGATAAGTTGCAGGCCTTGCGCTCCAACATCGTCGAGCTTCGCGCAAACGCCACGGCAACCGCATCCGAACCCTGCGCTCCAGAGTCCATCTGCCGCTACCTCTGAAGGACGTTCGCGACACATCGTCGCTGACGGCATGAGGTTCAGGTAGTACGACCGAGTGCCCGCGTTCGTGGCTCGGAGAGTGGACTTGGCGGATCGGGCTATGCCCCGCGGGAGATGACCTGCGCACCTGGCTCTCGACCCTGTTCCGTCACCGCCGCGGGCGGTGTTCACGCCAAGGAGCCACCGTGTTCGAACTCATCACGACCCTCACCGCAGTCCTGCCGATGAATATCGACGTGACTCCCAACGACTCGGGGTTGCCCGGAATCGGTCAGTTGCGCGTCATCGTTGGCGCCGTCATGACGATCGGGCTAATCCTGTCCGTGCTCGCACTGATCGTGTCGGCGATCGTGTGGGGATTCGGGGCCAACTCATCCAATCCCCACCTCGCCTCCCGCGGCAAGCTCGGCGTACTCGTCTCCTGTGGCGCCGCCATCATCTGCGGTGCTTCCGTGACGCTGATCAACTTCTTCTGGAACGTCGGGCAGCAGGTGTGAGCTTCGCGAATCCACCGACTTCGAGAGCAACGCCATGAGTGTCTGCGATATCCCCGTCATCTCCAGTGTGTGCGATGCGGTCGGTGAGGGCGCCGCAACGCTGGTGTCTGCCCCATTCGACTGGCTGGCTGCGACGATGGGGCAAGCCGCCGGATGGCTCATCGAATCCATGTGGACCGTCTTCGACAGCACCACCCTCGTCGACGTCCAGTCGCAGGGCTACCTCGACGTCTACAACCTGCTCTTCGGTATCGGTGTCTTCATCGTGCTGCTCTTCTTCTGCTTCCAACTCATTCTGGGACTGATCCGGCGCGAACCTGCTGCGCTCTCGCGCGCAGCGCTCGGTGCGGCCAAGGCTGTGCTCGGTTCGTTTGTGGTCATCACGCTGACGGCAACGGCGTTGGAGATCGTCGACCAGCTCTCCATCGGCATCGTCCAGGCTGCGGGAGAGACCACCGAGACGATGGGCGACAAGATCGCGCTGCTTACCGCTGGCCTCACCACGATCAATATTGCTGCGCCCGGCGTCGGAGCGATCATCACGATCTTCCTCGCCGGGCTCATGATCTGCGCGGTCGCGATTGTCTGGTTCTCACTCCTCATTCGCAAAGCTCTGCTGCTCGTGGCGATTGGGCTTGCGCCGATCGCCTTCGCCGGTGCTGCCTGGGACGTCACTCGCGGATGGATCGGCAAATGGGTGGCGTTCGTCGTCGCACTGATCGTGTCCAAACTCGTGCTCGTCGTCGTGTTCCTGATCGCCATCACCCAGGTCTCAACGCCGATCGAAGCTGACCTCGCCTCCGTCACTGAACCGATCTCGGGCATTGTGCTGCTATTCATCGCCGCGTTCGCGCCTTACATGGTCTACCGATTCATCTCGTTCCTCGGCTTCGACCTCTACCAGGCGATGGGAAGCGAGCAGGAAGCGAAGAACGCCGTCAACCGCCCCGTTCCTGTTCCGTCGAAGCCGCAAGAAGACGGCGTGAAGAGAGTCCTCGATGGCGGCTCCGGCGGTTGTTCCGGCGCAACTCCCTCACCGAGCGGTGCGCGAGGCACATCGACCCCAGCGGGGGCGAGTACCAGCGGAGCAGCAG
>JALOAP010000084.1 GCA_023228745.1 Dehalococcoidia bacterium
CGGGAATACCCTCGAATGCGGGAGCCGGGGACGGCGCTTCGCCCTGGCCCGTCTGTCGCGAAGCGAGCACCACTGCGGCCAGGAGCCCCGCGACGACGAGCAGCGCTGCGATCGCGAGGTATAGCGTCCTGGAGCCGGGTGGGAGCGTGCGGGGAACTGCGGTCATGCGGCTGCTCAGCGGCAGATGATACGGGAGGGACGCGGTTCCTGCCCATCGCGCATGGGACGAGGCCGCGGCCGTACAATGCCCGGGCGCAGCCACATGCTGCGGGAAGCAACCATGAAGGATCAGCTCATCGATGCAGTAGTGAGCCGAGCAGGGATCGACCGCGGGACGGCAGAGCGCGCCGTCGACGCCGTGGTCGACTTCCTTCGCGAGAACCCACAGCGGCTCGCGGAACTGGCCGGAAACGCCGGGATTGGCGATGTGGGCGAAAGGCTGGGGAAGCTGTTCAGCCGCTAGCCCTGGAAGATTTCGCCTCTGCTCGTGAGGACGACGAGCGTTACCAGGACGATGGCTTCGACCAGCAGGAGCACGCCTGCAACGCTGAGCCACGCCACCTGTGCTCCGCCGCGCGTCGCAAAGCCGGGGATGGTGAAGATCACGGTCGACGCGAGGAAAACGAGCAGGAAGATGACGCCAAGGCTGTTCGCACTAATAAGAAACGGCAAGTAGGGCAGCATCGGGTCTCCGCTTGATCGGTCATAGGGCACCGGAGGCGCCTGATACGGCGATCATACGCAACCTTTCCGTTACGGCGAACCGGCCGCCCGCTGGCGGTAATCCGCGACGGCGGCACGAAGGGCGTCCGCGGCCAGCACACTGCAGTGAACCTTGTCCCTCGGCAGGCCACCGATGGCCTCGGCGATGTGCTCACGGGTAAGAGCTTCGACCTGATCGAGGGACCACCCACGCACCATTTCGCTGGCGAAGGAACTGGTGGCGATCGCGGGTGGACAGCCACGGGTCTGCCAGCGCACCTCGGCGATTCGGTCGTCCGCGACACGAAGCATGACGCGCATGCGGTCGCCGCAAACGGGATTCGCGGTGGTCGCTTCGCCGTCGGGTGCTTCGAGTTCGCCCGCATTGCGGGGGTGCTCGAAGTGCTCGATGACGAGCTCGGAGTAGGCGGCCATCGAACGTATGGTAGCAGCCAGGTGCCAGGCACCGAGTCGTTTGCCGACGGTCTAACGAAGTGGCCAGGATGCGAGCATCCCGGGAGTGGCCGCGGCTGCACGTGCTCAGAACGCCAGTCAGCCGGACGGAGAATTCGACATGTTGTGCAGACTGTTGCGCCCTTTCTGAGGACGAACGGTGATGCTTACCTTCATAACCTCGCTGCTGGCCGGCGCCGGGCTCGTGGGCGCAGTGATCGTGCTCGCACAAGGCCAGGGGGACCCACCGAAACGCGAACCGGAACGTGACCTCCCCGGGCCGGCGGCCTTCGGTGCGAGGGGCGCCCGTCCGAAGGCACCCCACGGGGCCTATATGAGGGGGCGGACGGCGTCACGTTCACAGCGGAGGTCCGGAGCTAATCCGCGGACACCCGTAAGAAGAGGAGGGCCGGCCATAATGCCGGCCCTCTCGATTTGTCCCGTTGTCCCGTTAGAGGATTACTCCTCGCTGTCGTCATCTTCCTCGATGTCCTCGTCCGGGTCCTCGTCGTCGAGGGCGAGGCGGCCCTGGCCGTTCGGAGAAGGAGGGGCAGTGGCCCCGTTGGGTGACGGCGCATCGGTGGTCGCCTGCGCGCTCCCGCGGGAGCGGCGCGGTTCGTCCTGCATGGTGAAGGCGGCGATACTTGCGACCTGGTCTTCGGGGCCGACATCCATGACTTTGACGCCCTGCGTGTTGCGGCCGAGCTGACTGATCTTGTCGATGCCGGTGCGCATCACAATGCCGTCACGGGTGACGAGCATGAGCTCTTCGCCGGCCTTGATGACGCGGCAGGCGGCGACCTTACCGGTACGGTCAGTGATGTTGAGCGTCTTGACGCCTTGTCCGCCGCGGCCCTGGACCGGGTACTCGGAGAGCAACGTGCGCTTCCCGGAGCCGCGTTCAGAGATGATGAGGAGCTGGTCACCATCATCGAGCGTCTCGACGCCGACAACGTAGCCATCGGCCGGGAGGCGGATGCCACGGACACCACCGCTGATGCGGCTGGCGTCGCGGAGGTCATCGATCTTGAAGCGGATCGCCTGGCCCTCGCTCGAGACGAGGATGACGTGTGTCTCTTCGCCGGCCATGCGTGCGGCGATGAGCTGGTCACCATCGTCGAGGCGCATGGCGATCTTGCCATTGCGGCGGACTTCTTCGAACTCGCGGAGCTTGGTCTTTTTGATCTGCCCGGCGCGAGTGGCGAGCAGGATGAAGTCGCGATCGTAGCTGCGAACCGGGAGGATGGCGGTGACGCGCTCGCCGGGTTCCATCTCGATGAGGTTGACGATGGGGAGGCCCTTCGCCTGCTTCTTCGTGTCGGGCACATCGAATGCACGGAGGTGGTAGACGCGGCCACGGTCGGTGAAGAAGAGCAGGTTGTCGTGCGTGTCGCAGACAACGAGCTTCATGATCGCGTCTTCTTCGCGGATCTGGGCGCCGCGCGCGCCCTTGCCGCCACGGCGCTGCGCCCGGAACTCTTCGAGCGGGATGCGCTTTATGTAATTGCGGATGCTGAGCGTGAGGACGCTTTCCTGGTGGGGGATGAGGTCTTCTTCGCGGAAGTCTTCGGCGTCGGCTTCGACGATTTCCGTGCGGCGCTCGTCGCCGTACTTCTCCTTCAGCTCCTGCAGGTCGTCGCGAATCAGGAAGTCGATCTTCCGCGGGTTCGCGAGCAGGTCTTCGAGCTCGGCGATCTTGCGGATGAGCTCCTGGTATTCGTCCTGCAGCGCCTGGCGCTCAAGGGCGGCAAGGCGGCGGAGCTGCATATCGAGGATGGCGCGTGCCTGCGCCTCGCTGAACTCGAAGGGGTTTGCGGACGGAACGCGGATGCGCCGGTCGCGAAGGAGGTTTGCAACAGCCTCCGGGAGGTCGCCGGTACCCTGGAGCAATTCGAGGGCGTTGTTCGCGCTTTCGGCGCCCCGGATGGTCGCAATCACCAGGTCGAGCAGTTCGATGGCCTTGATGAGACCTTCGAGGATGTGGGCGCGCTCGCGCGCTTTTTCGAGCTGGAACTCAGTGCGGCGGCGGATGACTTCGCGCCGATGGTCAATCCAGAGTTCGAGGGCGCGCTTGAGGCCAACGCGGCGCGGCTGCCCATCGACAATCGCCATCATGTTGACGGCGAAGGTCGAGCGCATCGCGGTGTGCTTGTAGAGCAGGTTGCGGATCTGGTTGATGGAGCCTTCGCGCTTCAGTTCGATAACGATGCGCATGCCCGTGCGGTCGGACTCGTCGCGAAGGTCGGCGATGCCGTCGATCTTCCGGTCGCGAACAAGGTCAGCGATCTTTTCGATGAGCGCGGACTTGTTCACCTGGTAGGGGAGCTCGGTAACGATGATCTGGGTGCGCCCGCGGGAGCTCTCTTCAACGTTGGTGCGGGCGTGGAGGATGACGCGACCGTGCCCTTCGCCGTAGGCGAGGCGAACCTGCTCCGCGTTCTTGCCAACGAGCGCAATGCCCGCCGTGGGGAAGTCTGGGCCTTTCACGATCGTGAGCAAGTCATCGAGCGTGGTCTCGGGGTTATCGATCAGCATGCGCACGGCGTCCGCAATTTCGCGGAAGTTGTGCGGCGGGATGTTGGTGGCCATGCCGACGGCGATACCTGCTGACCCGTTGAGGAGCAGGTTCGGGATGCGCGCCGGGAGGGGCATCGGCTGGTGGTAGCGGCCGTCGTAGTTGGGTTCGAAGTCGACGGTGTTCTGGTCGATATCGGCGACGAGTTCTTCAGCGATGGGCGCCATGCGGGCTTCGGTGTAGCGCATGGCTGCCGGGGGGTCGCCATCGACGCTGCCGAAGTTTCCCTGGCCATCGACCAGCGGGTAGCGCATGGAGAAGTCCTGCGCCATGCGCACGAGGGCTTCATAGACCGGGCCGTCGCCGTGCGGGTGGTAGCGGCCCATGACATCGCCGACGATACCGGCGGACTTCCGGTAGCCGGTGCCAGCCCGAGCGCCACCTTCGAACATGCCCCAGACGATGCGGCGCTGGACGGGCTTGAGGCCGTCACGGACATCAGGGAGTGCGCGGGCCACGATGACGCTCATGGCGTAATCGAGGTAACTGGTGCGCATCTCCGATTCGATACCGACGCGGCGGTATTGGGAAGAGGGTTCGATGGACGTCATGGGCTCTCCGGCGGGGCTGGCGAAGGCGGAACTGCTAACGTCATTGTACCAATTCCCTCGCTAAGAGACGAATTGGCGGCGAGGATTGGCCTGGCCTCGGGAGCCGGTCTTCGGCCCCCAATCCGGTGGCAGCCCGGGGAGGCCGCCGACCGTTCAGCGGAAGGCGATCCGAGCGGAGATGACGCCGAGCCAAACACCAAGAACCCCGGCGAATACGCTGAGCCCCACATACCAGCCCGCACGCAGAAATTCGTTCTCGCGAAGGAGCGCATAGGTCTCCCAGCCGAACGTGCTAAAGGTGGTG
Source organism: Dehalococcoidia bacterium (assembly GCA_023228745.1). Taxonomy (GTDB): domain Bacteria; phylum Chloroflexota; class Dehalococcoidia; order Tepidiformales; family Tepidiformaceae; genus JALOAP01. The sequence continues at coordinate 4,586 of JALOAP010000084.1, forward strand.
TAGCTGCCAAGAAGGCCGGTGACGAGCAGCAGGCGTGCTTCGCGGCTGAGCCACGAGCGCTCCTCGGCGAGGGTAAGCATGACGCCGATGACGAAGCAGCCGGTGAGATTGAGGACGACGGTCCCGACCGGGAACACGCTAGTGCCATCGTGCATGCGCGTCTGCAGGAAATAGCGGAGGGGCGCACCCACGGCTGCCCCTGCCACTATCCAGGCGTAGGTCACCGCCCCGTGCTCCCATGGCCGCCGGCGCCGCGCTCGGTCTCGTCGAGGCTTTCTACTGCTTCGAACGCGACTGGCGCGAGCCGGGCGATGACGAGCTGTCCGATGCGGTCGCCATGGTGGACGACATACCGGATGCCGGGACTGGTGGTGTAGAGGGTGACCATGATTTCGCCGCGGTAGTCGGCATCGAGGGTGCCGAAAGCGGCGACGACGCCCTTTCGCGTAAGTCCGCTGCGCGGGCGGATCTGGGCGTCGAAACCGGGTGGGATGGCCATGGCCAGGCCGGTAGGGATCACGACCGGGTGCTGAGTCACTTCTACGTTGGCGTCGAGGCAGGCGTGAAGGTCGACGCCGGAGGAACCGGGTGTGGCGCGAAAGGGGAGGCGGGCTCCCGGGCGCAACAGCTTCACGAAAACAGTGCCGTCACTCATATCGCGCAAGAGACCGGCGAGCAGATGATGTTCAACATGGGTACCGAAGCGTAACCGAGGTGCGTGCTTGCGTCAGGCGGTCGGCGTGGAGAGCATCTCACGCGCGGCCTGCCGGGTCGCTTCGCTCTCTCCGCCGAGCATCGCGGCGAGTTCGGCGACGCGCGCCTCGCCCTCGAGGCGATGGACTTCGGACCAGCTCCGGGCGCCATCGGTTTCCTTGGTGACAACGAAGTGGTGCTCGCCGAAGGCGGCAACCTGCGGGAGATGGGTGATGGAGAGCACCTGGTGCCGCTGTGCGAGACGGCGGAGCGCCTCGCCGACGAGTGCCCCGGCACGACCGCCGACACCTTCGTCTACCTCGTCGAAGACCACGAGACGATGCTCGGCCGTACTTCCGAGGACGGTGGTCAGCGCGAGCATGAAGCGCGACGTTTCGCCACCGGACGCGACGGAGGAGAGCGGCCGGGGAGTCTCGCCGGGGTTGAAGGAGGCGAGGAACTCGACGCGGTCGACGCCTGTCTCGGTGAAGGCCCTGGGAAGTGCCTCGCCCTCGCCCGCGAGCGGACTATTGGTTATGACGATTTCGTAGTCGGGGAGGGAGACTTCGATTCCGTCGTCGTGGTCTTCGCAGGCAAAGCCGACCGAAAGCGTGGCGCCGCCCATGCCCAGGTGTTCGAGTTCGGCGGCAATGGCCCGGACGAGGTCTCCGGCTGCTGCGCGGCGGGCCCGCGAGAGTTCCGCCGCCGCGACCGCGAGGCTGGTGCGAAGTTCACGCTCTTTGGCTTCGAGCGCTTCGATGGAGACATCGACGGAGCCCAGGGCGGCGAGACGTGCTTCTGCATCGCGGGCGTACGTGAGGATGTCGTCGATCGTCTCCCCGTATTTGCGGCGAAGGCGGGCGATGACGTCGAGGCGCTCTTCCATCTCTGCCAGCCGTTCGGGGTCTTCGTCGAGGGTGTCGCGGTAACGGCGGACGCTCTGTGCGAGGTCGACAGTAGCGGTTTCGAGCAACGCAGCGAGGTCAGCGAGGCCGGTAGCGGTCGGGTCGCGCTCGACCAGGTCGCTGACGGCCTGGATGGCCTGGGCGATGGGTGCGCCGTCGAGCGCCTCGAGGGCGGCAGCGGCGTGCTCGAGCAGGCGGCCGGTGTTGGCAAGGCGGGTCTGCTCCCGGCGTAGTTCGTCGTCTTCGCCAGGGGTGAGGGCTGCCGCCGCGATCTCATCGACTTCGAAGCGAAGCTGGTCCACGAGGCGCTCACGCTCGCGTGCATCGGTCGAGAGGCTGCGCAGGTCGCGGCGAACTTCGCGAAGGTCACGGACAAGCCCGGTGACCTTCGTCCGCTGGTCATCAAGGCCGGCGAACTCGTCGAGGACGGCGAGCTGGACCGCGGGCCGGAGGATGGCGAGCTGTTCCGATTGGCCGTGAATATCGACGAGGCGAGCGGCGAGCTGCTGGAGTTGGTCGAGCGTCGCGACTTCGCCATTGAGGCGGGCAGAGGAGCGGCCCGAGAGGCCGACCGTGCGCTCCAGTTCGAGCAGCTCGCCGTCCAGGCTGAGCCTGGCGCTCACGGTGGCCCGTTCGATGCCGCGTGCGATGACTTCACGGCCTCGGCGTGCACCGAACAGGAAGGCGAGGGCATCGACGATGAGGGACTTGCCCGCGCCGGTTTCTCCTGTGAAGACATTCAGGCCGGGCCCGGGCTCAAGCGTGACGTCGCGGGCGACGGCGAAGCCGACGATGTGAATGGATTCAAGCACGGTTAACCGCGCTCGACATCTGCATGTCGAGCTTTTCTGCAAGTTCGGAGTAGAAGAGCGAGGGGTCGGCGAAGCGGGCGAAGCGCGTCACATGCTCGCTCTGGCGGATCCGCACGAGCGAGCCGCTGGCGACTTGCACGTCATCCTGGCCATCGACGCTGAGAATGGCGCCGTGATCTGATGTCACCCGAAGTTCGACGACGGAGGTGGGCTGCAGCACGAGTGAGCGGGCGAGCGAGAGGTGCGCTGAGACTGGAGTCACGACGAGGTGGTGCTCGGTCGGCGCGAGGATCGGGCCGCCGGCGCTCAGCGAATAGCCGGTGCTGCCGGTGGGGGTGCTGACGATCATCCCGTCGCAGCGATAGACCGCGACATGGGCATGGTCGATAGCAAGGTCAACGTAGATGGGACGGCCCGGCGAACTCCGGCTGACGACGATGTCGTTCAGGCCGTGATGCTCCGTGGGGGTGATGTCGCCATCGAAGAGATCGGCACGGACCATGAGGCGCTCCTCGATGCGCCAGTCTTCCAGCAAGATACGTTCGAAGTGGTTGTAGAAATCGCGGGGGCTCATGTCGGTGAGGAAGCCGAGCCGGCCCATGTTGATGCCGAGGAGAGGCGCACCATTGGGGACCGCGAGGCGTGCGGCGCGGAGCACGGTGCCGTCGCCGCCGATGCAGACGATCAGACCGACGTCAACGAGCAGGTCCTTCGCGGTCGGGCTCCAGACGTCCGCAACGGTGGCCTCGACGCCGCGCCTGATGAAGTCGTGGGCGAGCTGACGCGCGAAGGCAAGGGCGCCCTCGCTGTGGGGATGGTGCAGGATGGCTACCTTCTTCAACGTCACGGAGCACCGCCGCCTGGTGCGTTCAAGTGCACCAGGTACTCGATATTACCCTCGCTCCCCGGAACGGGGCATTCGATCTCGCCCTGGACGCGCCAACCCTCGTGTTTCACCCATTCCACGAACTCGGACAATACACGTTCGCGTACGGCTGCGTCTTTGATTACGCCGCCGCGAGGGACGTCTTTCGGCCCTGCTTCGAACTGTGGCTTGAGGAGCACGATGCCGGGGGTGCCCGGCGCGACACGTGTGGCGACCGAGGGGAGCACTTTTCGCAACGAAATGAAGGAGAGGTCCGCGACGAAAAGATCGACCGGCGGAAGTTCGGGGAGGTTGCGCGCATTGACTCCCTCGAGCAGGGTGACCCGCGGGTCCTGGCGCAGCTTCATGTGGAGTTGCGCCCTCCCGACGTCGACGGCGATCACAGAGGCGGCACCGCGCTGGAGCAGGCAATCGGTGAATCCGCCGGTAGAGGCGCCAAGGTCGAGGCAGCGGAGACCGGCCGGGTCTACGCCGAATGCGTCGAGGGCGGCTTCAAGCTTGTAGCCGCCACGGCTGACAAAGCGGTCGGGTTCGAGCAATTCGATTGGTGCGTCATCGTCGAGGAGCTGCGCGGCCTTCACAAGGACGGTGGTCCCAACGCGGGCGCGGCCAGCCATGATGAGGCGCTGGGCGCGTTCCCGGCTCTCGGCGAGGCCGCGTTGAACGAGGAGCTGGTCGGCGCGGACGCGTGGCATCGCGTAAGGCTAGTCAACCGTCCAAGTTCGGTGCAAGACGCGATATACTGTCGCGCCGGGCCTATGACACATGCGGCTGTTAGTGAACTGCTCTACCTCGTCGATGAGGCCTTCTCGGCACCGCCGGGCGGAGATGGCGATAGCCACTCACTGCTCGCCAATCTTGCTAGCGTGACCAATGACCTGTGGGGCTACGTTCCTGCAGGTGGGCGACGTTCCATCCGGGACATCACGTTGCACGTCGGGTCGTGTAAGCACATGTACCGGAACCACGCATTCGAGGACGGGGCGTTGACATGGACATCGCCGGTGGTCTGGCCGTGGCCGGAGGGTGACGCCCCGATGGCAGCATCGCTTGACTGGCTGCGGGAGGCGCAGCAGCTCTTCCGGGCCGCGGTGGCGAGACTAGACGACGAGCAACTGGAGGTAGCACGCCGGGCGCCATGGGGCGAACTGCGCCCGACGCGCTGGCTCATCAAGGTCATCCTCGAGCACGACCTGTATCACGCTGGTGAGATCAATCACATCCGCAGTCTTGCAATGGGTGACGACGAATGGGCCTACCTGAAATGACCCTGACGTGCCACGGAGCATCCTGAACCGGTAGTCTGTGCGGGTGACACCACAAGAGCGCGTACAGGCAGCCCTCGAAGCGCTCGGGCTGCCCTCACGGGTAATCGAATTCGACGAGAGCACGGCCACCGCGGAGGACGCGGCGAGCGCTGTTGGCTGTGAACTTGGGCAAATTGTGAAGACGCTGTTCTTCATGGCGGACGGCCGTCCGACAGTGGTCCTCGTCGCCGGGGACCAGCAGGCGGATACAGCGAAGCTCGCACAGCTCATCGGTGTCGGCCGGAAGAAGCTGAAGATGGGGACAGCGGAGCAGGTGTTGGAACACACGGGATACCCGGTGGGCGGCGTAGCACCCGTTGGGCACCCGCTCCCGCTGGACGTGGTCGTGGACGAGAGCCTGCACCGGTTCGAAGTGGTCTGGGCGGCTGCCGGCGCCAGGAACGCGGTCTTCGAAGCGAAGACGGCGGCGCTGGTGAAAGCCATCCAGGGGCAATGGGCAGCGATTACGCGGTGAGTACCGGGGCCAGTGCCCGCAGCCGCGTGCTGCAGGCCTGGCCGCTGCTCGTCGCGATGCGCCCCTACCAGTGGCCGAAGAACCTCCTGGTGTTCGCGGCGCTGGTGTTCAGCGTGGGCGATGCATGGACACCGGGGGAGATAGGCACCTGGTGGCCGATGCTCTGGCGGACCGCGATGTTGTTCGGCCTCTGGTCCATGGCGGCGAGCGCGACCTACCTCTTCAACGACACCCTCGACC
>JALOAP010000085.1 GCA_023228745.1 Dehalococcoidia bacterium
GTGCAGCAGGCAGAACCGTCGCGCTGTATTGGCTGCAAGAACTGTGTCTATGCGTGCCCCTTCGGGGTCCCGAAGTTCGACGCGGCCGCGAAGCTGATGAAAAAGTGCAATCTCTGCTTCGACCGGACGGTCCAGGGGCTCCAACCGTGGTGCGCCCAGGCCTGCCCGACCGATGCGCTCTGGTATGGCACCTACGAAGAGTTCTCGGCGAGCCGGGTTGGCGAACCTGTCGATGACACGGGCTTCGGGACGCAGGACGTCCACACGCGTGTCTTCCACGTGATGCCTGCGGGGACCGAGACGTTCGATGTCGCTGCGGCGGTCCGGGAGGCCGCAGGCGAGGGCCCGGTGCGCGAGGAGGCGTGGGTGCTATGAGCAACGTGCCGAACAGGGTAATCGGGCGTCCGCGGTCGCGGAGTGACCGTTGGCAAGCCGAGTTCCCATACGACTGGGAGGCCGATGCGGCCGTGTCGCGGCGGCAGTTGCTGCGCCTCGCGGTGTTGACCTCCGGTGCGCTCTTCGCGGGCACGCTGGTGCTCGCGGTGCTCGGCCGGCGGGACGACCGGCGGCGTGGCGACCCGAAGCCGATCGAAGGCGCGGCATCGCTCCCTTCCGGAGAGGCCCTCTATTTCGAATACCCGGGGAACGGCGACCAGGCGGTGCTGCTGAACCTCCCCGGGACCGGCCTTGTCGCCTACAGCCAGAAGTGCACGCACCTCGCATGCTCGGTCTACTTCGATGCGGAGAAGCGGGAATTGCTCTGCCCCTGCCACGACGGCAAGTTCGACGCGCGCACGGGCGACGCGATCGCGGGCCCACCGCAACGGCGGCTACCTCGAATCGTGCTGGAGTCGCGGGATGGGCAGGTGTACGCGATGGAGGAGATCCCGTGACCGACCGTACGCCCGCGGACGCTTCGCCATACCGCCCGGACGCCCCCTACGAGCGGTTGCCGATGCCGGGGCGGCAGGCGGTACTGCTCGCCGCGCTCATCTTCGGGCTCATCATGATGGCGATTCAGCTCTGGCTGTTGACCGTGGCGCTGGAGCTCTACCTGGGGGAGAATGGCGACCACATCTGGGGCCTCGCGCTGGGCTCCGGCATCGTCTTTGCTGGCGGTCTGCTCGCGGTGTGGCTGCTTTCGCGCCGCCCCTATTGGGAACGGTAGGCACCGTTCCGCGTGGATACCGAGCGAAAACCTCCGCCCGCTCCGGTCCGTGGCCCGCAACTGGAAGATGTCGCGCGCGGCCTGTTCACGCGTATCCGCCTCCCCTACCTGCTAGACCGGTTGCCGTCGGGACCGGTACTAGCGATTTTCAGCCTGATCAACGGGTTCCTGAGCATCGCAATCATGGCGGTTGCCGCACTCGTGACCGAGCAACCGTTCGTCTTCCCCTCGCTCGGCCCCACCGCATTTCTTTTCTTCTACACACCGCTGGCGCCCACTGCGTCGCCGCGGAACGCACTCTATGGACACCTCATTGGCGCGCTTGTCGGTTTCGGTTGCCTGGTGGCGTTCGGCCTGCAAGACGAAGGTCCCTCGACGGCCGTGGGCGTCGGGTGGGACCGGGTGATTGCAGCAGGCCTTTCGCTCGGCCTGACGAGCGGGCTCATGGTGCTCTTCAATGCGGCGCACCCGCCCGCGGGGGCCACGACCCTGATCATCTCGCTCGGTGTGCTCACCGAAGCGAGCGAGATTGCCGTGCTGATGGTCGCGGTTGTGCTTCTCACCGTGCAGGCTATCGTCATCAACCGGCTGGCGGGCATTCCATACCCGCTGTGGAACGCAGCAAAGCGCGAATGAGCCGCCGAGCGCTCCATTCGAGAAACAAAGGTGAGGACAGATGACATTGCGTATCGGCCTGGTGGGTGCGGGGGCGAACACTCGCGAACGGCATATCCCCGGCTTTCGGGCCATTCCGGGAGTGGAGATCGTGAGCGTCGCGAACCGGACGCCAGGAAGCTCGCGGCGCGTGGCGGAGGAGTTCGGGATCCCGAAGGTCGCGTCGAGTCCCGAAGAGCTGATCGCGGACCCGGAGGTCGACGCGGTGTGCATCGGCACCTGGCCATACATGCATCGCGAATACACGATCCGTGCGCTGGAGGAAGGGAAGCACGTGCTCTGCGAAGCGCGGATGGCGGCGGACGCAGAGGAAGCGGAGGAGATGCTCCGGGTGAGCGAGGCGTATCCGCACCTCGTCGCGCAGATTGTGCCGGCGCCGTTCGACTTCCGCCTCGGCCCGACGATCACGCGGATGGTCCGCGAGAAAGCCCTTGGCGAGATCGTGGAGGCGACCGTCACGCTGCTGAACGGCAGCGGGCTCAACCCGGAAACAGCGCTCCATTGGCGACAGCGAAGCGACTACTCGGGGCGGAATATCATGATGCTGGGCATCTTCGCCGAGATCATGCAGCGATGGCTTGGCGAGGCGCGGAGGGTGGTGGCCGACGGCACGATAGTGGTCAGCGAGCGGCGGGACCCGGAGACGGGAGAGCCGCGTACGGTCGACGTTCCCGACACCTTTTCGTGCGCGGCTGAGCTTCGCGGCGGCGAACGGGTCACGTACCACCTCAGCAGCATGGCGCAGGGCGCGCCGTGGAACGGCATCGTGCTGTTCGGGACCGAGGGAACGCTGCGCTGGACCATGAACGACCGGGCGGAATGGGCGCGCCACGGGGAGGCGTTCGCTCCTATTGATCCCGACGCTGGCACGGACCGCGGATGGCGTGTTGAGCAGGACTTCGTGGATTCGATAACGGCAGGGGCGCCAGTACGCCTGACGAACTTCTCGGACGGTGTGCGCTACATGCGGTTTGTGGACGCGGCGTGGCGAAGCTGGCGCGAGGGGCGTGCGTTCGAAATCGAGGCGCTGTAAGGACTATCGAGGCTCCGTACCGGAATTGCGCCCGATGCTCTCGGGCCTGATCAAGCTGCTAGGGTGGATCGAGGGGCTTTGCGCCTGAACTTCGGGCAAGGCATCCTGTGCTGAAGCCCTAACGCCGGGCTATGGTAATCTAGAGGAAAGCTATGGCAATGTACGACGTCGCAATCATCGGTGGTGGGCCCGGGGGCTACGTCGCGGCCATCCGTGCCGCACAGCTCGGCCTCCGAGCAGTCCTGTTCGAACGCGATCGCATGGGCGGTCTGTGTCTGAACTGGGGTTGCATCCCAAGCAAGGCCATCTTGAAGAACGCCGACGTCGTGAACCTCGTTCGCGAGGCCGACAAATGGGGCATCCGGGTGAAAAACCCTTCGTTCGACCTCGGCGCCGCCATTGATCGGAGCCGCGATGTGGTGGAGAAGGTTGTCGGTGGCGTCGAAGGGCTGATGCGCGATAACGGCATCGACGTCGTCACCGGGACGGCATCGCTCGCCGGCAAGGGCGTGGTCGTCGCGAACGACCAGCGCTACGAAGCGAAAAACATCATCATAGCCACGGGCATGCGCACACGGATGCTGCCGGGGGTTGAAGCCGACGGCAAGGTGGTGGTCACGAGCAAGGAAGCCCTGCTCGTACGGACGCCGCCGCGCCGGGCAGTCATCATCGGGGCCGGCCCGATTGGCGTGGAATTTGGCCACGCATGGGCGACCTATGGCACTCAAGTCACCCTCGTAGAGATGCTGGACACACTCGTGCCGCAGGAAGAGCCAGAGGTTGGGCGGCTGCTCAAGCGCTCGTTCGAAGCGCGGGGTATGACCTGCCTGACCGGCGCGAAGGTCGAGAGTGTGACCACGAACGGGAAGACGGCCCAGGTAAAGGTCTCCCAGGGCGCAGAGACACAGACGCTTGAGGCGGAGCTGGTGTTGGTCGCCATTGGCTTCGTGCCCCATACCGACCCGCTCAACCTGCAGTCGGCCGGAGTGGAGACGGATCGTGGCCACATTGCAATCGACGATCGGATGCAGACGAACGTCCCGGGGATTTACGCCGTCGGGGACGTCACGGGCAAGCTGCCCCTCGCCCACGTTGCAATGCAGCAGGGGGTCATCGCCGCGGAAGCCATCGCAGGACGCGAGACGCCGCTGCTCGATTATGTGCAGATGCCACGAGCCACGTTCTGTCAGCCGCAGATCGGCTCAGTCGGGTACATGGAGCAGCAGGCGAAAGGCGCCGGCTTCGCGGTGAAGACCGGCCGGTTCCCGCTCACCGCGCTCGGCAAGGCCGTGGCGATGGGCGAAACCGAAGGCTTCATCAAGATCGTGGCCGACGAGCCGACGGGCCAGGTGCTCGGCGTCCACATGATTGGTCATGACGTCGTCGAGTTGCTGAGCGGCGCGTCGCTCTCGGCACTGTTGGAAGCGACGACGATCGAACTTGGCTTCGCGGTACAGGTCCACCCGACCATGGCCGAAGCACTAAAGGAAGCCGCACTCGCCGTCGAGGGCGAGGCCATCCATATCGCACGCAAACGCGGCGCCCGAGCGCCAGCTTCAGAAGGAGTTCCGTCCCGTTGAGCACGAAGGCAATTTCCGGCCGGCCTGTAACGCCGGGCCCGGACCTGCTAAACCACTTCCTCTATCAGATGGTGCTCATCCGCCGCTTCGAGGAGCGATGCGGTGAGATGTACACGAAGGGCAAGATCCGTGGCTTCCTCCACCTGTACATCGGGCAGGAAGCCTGCGCGGTGGGGTCGATCAATGCGCTGGAGCCGCGCGACCGGCTGATCGCGCACTACCGGGAACATGGTCACGCGATCGTGCGCGGCATCGACCCGGACCGCATCATGGCCGAGCTGTTCGGCCGCGTCGACGGCACAAGCCATGGCCGCGGCGGCTCGATGCACATCTTCGATACAGAGAAGCACTTCTACGGTGGGCACGCCATCGTTGGTGGCCATCAGCCCGTGGCGGTGGGGCTTGGCCTTGCCGACCGGAAGATGGGCAACGACAACGTCACCATGTGTATCTTCGGCGACGGGGGTGTCGCGGAAGGTGAGTTCCATGAGGCGCTCAACCTCTCGTCACTGTGGAAGACGCCGGTCCTCTGGTTCTGCGAGAACAACGGCTACGGCATGGGTCTGCCGCTCGAGAAGTCGATCGCGAACGACATCTACAAGCTCGCCGAGGGGTACCGCATGCCGGCGGTACGCGTCGACGGGATGGACGTCCTCGCGGTGTACGAGGAGACGCAGAAGGCCGTGGCGCACATTCGCGCGGGCAACGGTCCCTACTTCATTGAGGCGATGACCTACCGCTACCGGGGCCACTCGATGGCCGACGCGGAGCTCTACCGCGAAAAGGACGAGGTTGCCGCATTCCGTGAGCGGGACGCCATCGAACGCCTGAAGCGGCGGATGATGGAGGACGGGCACCTGGACGAGGCGGGCTTCGAAGCGCTCACGCAGCGGGTTGAGGAAGAGGTCGCGCAGTCGATCGCGTTCGCGGACGCGAGCCCGCAACCGGAAATCCAGACCCTCTTCGATCACGTGTACCACGAGCAGGAGTAGGCGATGGCAGTGGAGATGAGAATGCGGGACGCGCTGCGCGAGGCGCTGCGCGAAGAGTTGCTGCGCGACGAGCGTGTGTTCCTGATGGGCGAGGATATCGGCGGCTACGGAGGCTCCTACGCGGTGACTCGCGGGTTGCTCGATGAGTTCGGCCCGGAACGGGTGATGGACACCCCGATTTCGGAGTCCGGGATTGTCGGCGCCGGTGTGGGCGCCGCTGTCGCCGGGCTCCGGCCGATGGTCGAGATTATGACCATCAACTTCAGCTTCGTGGCGTTCGACCAGATCATCAATAACGCCTCGAAGTTTCTGTACATGTCGGGCGGCCAGTTCAATGTGCCGTTGGTCCTACGGATGGCGGCCGGTGGTGGGAGCCAGCTCGGTGCGACGCACAGCCACGCGCTGGAGGGCCTGTACGCGCACTTCCCCGGGCTGAAGGTTGTTTGCCCCTCGAACCCCGCGGATGCGAAGGGCCTCCTGAAGCAGGCTTTCCGCGACCCGAACCCGGTCATCTTCATCGAACACTCGGCGCTGTACGGCGTGAAGGGCGAAGTCCCGGATGACCCGGACTACCGCATCGAGTTCGGCAAGGCGCGCGTCCTGCGGGAAGGGACCGACGTGACCATCGTGGGCTACGCGGGCAGCGTCCACCAGGGGCTGCGCGGGGCGACGATGCTCGAAGAGCAAGAGGGTCTGAGCGCCGAAGTGATCGACCTGCGGACGTTGCGGCCGCTGGATATCGACACCGTCATCGAATCGGTGAAGAAGACGAACCGCGCGGTGATCGTGGAAGATGACTGGAAGTTCGGCGGCTTCGCCGGCGAGATCAGCGCGCAAATCATGGAGCGGGCGTTCGACTGGCTGGACGCGCCGGTTGCCCGGGTGAGCGGCAAGGACGTGCCGATGCCCTACAATCGGAACCTGGAATTCGCGGCGCTGCCATCCGAAGAGGACGTCGTCGAGGCCGTCCTCGCCATGCTCTAGGAGTCGTCTGTGGCTACCGAAGTGACCATGCCCCAGATGGGCGCGGACATGACCGAGGGCACCCTCGTCCGCTGGCTCAAGCAAGTGGGCGACCAGGTGAACCGTGGCGACATCATCGCCGAAATCGAGACGGACAAAGCGACGGTGGAGCTCGAGGCGTATGACTCGGGCATCATGGCGCAGCATTCCGTGAAGGAAGGCGAAACGGTCCCGGTGGGCGATGTCATCGCGCTGCTGGCGGCCGAGGGCGAGAGCGTCCCGGACAACGTGGCGCATAAGCCACCGGCCGAAACCCCGCCACGGAGGATGATCGAGGAGCCGCAGCCAATCGCACAGGCCACAACGCAGACGACCACGGCCAGTACCACGGAGGTCGCGAGCGCGGAAAAAGCACCACCCCCGCCACGCGGCGCGGAAGAGGCGCACGAGCGGATCGCACCAGAAGGCAACGGGCGGGTGCTGGAGCGGGAGGCCGGAGCGCGCCAGCGGGTGTCGCCGGTCGCGCGCCGAATCGCGAGCGAGGCAGGGCTCGACCTGTCGGCCATTCGCGGCACGGGGCCCGACGGTCGCGTGCTGCGCCGTGATGTGGAGGAGGCGCTTCGCGCCCACAAGGCGGGCGAAGCGCCCGCGCCACCGGTCCGGGAGCGTGAGCTGGCCCCCGCCGCTGTAGCGCCCGAGGCCCGGCCCGCTGCTGCCCCGGGTGAGGTCGAACCGCTTTCGCGAATGCGGCAGGCGATCGCCCGCCGGATGCTGATGTCCAAGCAGCAGCAGCCGCACTACTACCTGACGCTCGACATCGACATGACGGAAGCGCTGGAGTTCCGGAAGCAGTTGAATGCCTCGGCGAGCGACGACCAGCGGGTGAGCATCAATGACCTGATCGTGAAGGCATGTGCGCTGGCGTTGGACCGTCACCCGAAGTTCAACGCCGAGTTCACGGAGCAGGGCCTTCGGCAGCACAAAGACATCCATATCGACATTGGCATCGCGCTGGACGAAGGGCTCATCGCACCGGCAATCCTCGATGTACGGGGCAAGGGGCTCGGCGCCATCGCCGCGGACGCGAAGGACCTCATCGAGCGCGCAAAGAATGGCCGCCTGACCGCAGACGAGTACAGCGCGGGCACCTTCACCATCACCAACCTCGGGAACTTTGGCGTGGAGACGCTCATTGGCATCATCAACCCGCCGCAGGCCGCCATCCTCGGCGTGGGCTCGGTGATGGACCAGCCCGTGGTCCGCGATGGCGAGGTGGTGGTGCGAAAGATGATGAAGGTCGCACTGAGCGCCGACCATCGCGTGACCGACGGCGCCGAGGGAGCACGGTTCATCAAGGAGATCCAGGGACTGCTGGAGAACCCGGTATCGCTGGCACTCTAGCAATACCTCCACGATTCACACGGCCGGCCCTGCAGGGCCGGCCGTGTTGCTTTGCGCGAATAAGGAGCTATTGCGAACGTGGTAAGCTATTTATAAGGACTTGCGTCTCCCTGCATCGCCGGTCGCCGGATTCGGCCGAAAGGTTCGACCGAGGGGTTTTCCCCTTCCGGCGCCATGGGACGCACACCACTGTTATTCGACCCGCCGGTGACCCCGGCCCACCCGCCAAGGAGGCTTTATGGCATCGAAGGATGCATTGGAAGTAGAAGGCATTGTTACCCAGGCGCTCCCGAGCGCCCAGTTCCGCGTCGAGCTCGGCAACGGCCACGAAGTGCTCGCGCACATCAGCGGGAAGATGCGGAAGCACTTCATCAAGGTGCTCCCGGGCGACCGCGTGCTCGTTGAGCTCTCTCCCTACGACCTGAGCCGCGGCCGGCTGACGTTCCGCTTCAAGTAATCATCGCTTACCCGGCCCGGGCAGAAGCCCGGCAAGATCGCCGCCCGACTCGGGGCGGACGCGCGTGGCTCCCACGCGGCACCTTTGGTTGCTGCTTGCTCGAGCCATCGAACACCCGAACTACGCGCAACCCAGATAGGCCCACGCGGGCCCGCGGCAGCCGATCCAACGCTGCAGTTGTTAGCTGGGGAAGGTTTCGCCCTGGTACGGTGCGCCGTAGTCCAGGTATGGCGGCCAGAGTCCTTCGAGTTCCTTCCGGATGGGGTCGCCCTCCGGAAGGTAGCGATGGAACTGCGGCTCGACATCACGGCGCTGCCACTTCTTACCGATGGTGTCTTCGCGAATCTTGTCCTGCAGCAGCATGATGCCGGTGAGCAGCGACTCGGGGCGCGGCGGGCAACCGGGGACATAGACATCGACCGGGAGCAGCGTATTGACGCCGGGCGTGACGCTATAGGCATAGGCGAAGGGGCCGCCCATGATCGCGCACCCACCCATGGCGAGTGCCCACTTCGGCTCCGGCATCTGCAGCCAAATGCGGCGGACGGCGGGCGCCATCTTCCAGGTGACGGTGCCGGGCACAAGCAGCAGGTCGGCCTGCCGGGGCGACGCCCGGAAGATCTCCGCACCAAAGCGCGCAATGTCGTAGCGCGGCGTGGCTGTGGCGATCATCTCCATCGCGCAGCAAGCGAGGCCAAACATCACCGGCCAGAGCGATGACCGCCGGGCCCAGTTCAGGACCTGGTCGACGGACGTGACCAGGATGTTCTGCTGCACCTCCTCTTCGACGTCCGTCGAGAGGCTGAGCGGGAGGGGCTGGTAGACCTTGTTCGCCTGGGTCATGACTTGTTCAGCCTATCACAATGCTATTCGTTGCTCGAACATGCAGCGGCGCCGGCGCGACGGTGGTACGGGCGCGAGGGTGTTGGCACTTAGCGCGAGCGGCCGAGGTGATACTGTCCGTCGTTGATGGGCTCGTCGATGAAGAGCTCACCGTTTCGGATCTTGATGTTGTAGCCGCAATCGGGGTTCGTGCACACCCATGCCTTGAAGTGGATGGGCGCCCCCTGGCTGCCGAAGTCCGAGAACGGAACGAGGTCGCCTTCGCCACACTTACGACACATTGGAAACGTGTACATCCCAACCAACCCCCCATGTGAAGGGGCGATAGTAGCAGGGGCGTGAACAGTCGGCAATCACGTCGGGTGCGAGTTACGAGCGTCCTTGTGATCGAAGGGGCGGGGGGTGTGGTTTCGAAGGTACGACGGAACCAGGATGTTGCTTGCCTCCATGCTTGACACCCTTTTGGTGATGCGTAACTATTTGCCCCACTAACTGGATGTATTTGCCAACATAGGAGGAAGTATTTGAGCCACTACTGGGCGCAATATTGGGATGCACGCGCCAGCCGACGTCGGCTACTCCGGGGGAGCGGAGTGGCGGCGGTCGGCTCCGTCGGCCTGGCGTTGGTGGGCTGCGGGGATGATGACGACGATGGCGACGCCAACGGTGAAGGGGGAGGGACC